>JAJZNH010000235.1 GCA_021811745.1 Acidobacteriota bacterium | reverse complement strand
CCTCGACGAGTCGATTCGCAACCGACGCGATGCGTTGGCGGCCATTGAGATGGAGTCCTGCAAGATCATCAACATCAAGCTGGGACGCGTGGGGGGCTTTTCTGAGGCCATCGCCGTGCACAACGCGGCTCAGGAGCGCGGAATTCCGGTCTGGTGCGGCGGCATGCTCGAGTCGGGCGTGGGTCGCGCCCACAACATTGCTCTCTCGACGCTTGAAAACTTTTCACTACCCGGCGATGTGTCGGCCTCCGCCCGTTATTGGGCAGCGGACATCGTGGAACCGGAGATCACCGTGTCGCCGGAAGGCGAGATCGTCGTCCCCGACACGCCGGGCCGCGGCTATGAGGTGCGCACGGACCTGGTGGAGCGGCTCACCGTGCGCAAGGAAACTATCCGTGCCATGGAACTCGTGGGGTGAGAACGGGTCCGTCGGAACTGCGGCTGGGCCAGTCGAGGTTTTGCCTCGGATTTCCGCAGGATAAAGGGCGCACGAAATTCGATCACTGAAACCTACGCGCCGTGAGCTTCGTCACTACAAATACGGGCGGGTGATGGCGGGGAGCCAGATGCCGCGGCAGCTATGATGCGCAGTTGTAACTGGGCCCCTTGCGTCTGGCTGTCTTGCGGGATGGGCCCAGTCTCCTATGCCGGCGCCAGGGGGGTGCCCCCGCCCGGGGAGCTTGTTCCTGCCATAGTAGGCAGAAGACGGAAGCCGCATGCGAACGGCTTGACCGATGGTAAAATCGGGGTGTGACTCCCTCTGCGCGAGATCGCGCCCGTAAGATCAAAATCATCATCTTCGATGTAGATGGCGTTCTCACCGACGGCACCATCTGGCTCGTTCCCGGTGATGCGCACAGCGGACTTTTGGACGAGATTGGTGGAAAGGGCAACATCGGCTTCGGTGTCAGTTCGACAACCATGGTTGAGGTCAAGGGCTACTCTGCGCATGACGGCACCGGAATCTCGTTGGCGAAGTTGGGCGGCCTCAAGTGCGGCGTCATCACCAGGCGCATCAGCGAAACAGTAGCCACGCGTGCCCGCGACCTCAAGCTCGAGTTTGTCTATCAGGGCCAGGCCTATAAGATGAAGCCCATCCGCGAGATTTGCGAGAAGGAAGGCGTGACGCCCGAGGAGATCTGTTACGTGGGCGACGACGTAATTGACCTGCCCGCCATGCGCGGCGTGGGCTTGGCCATCGCAGTGGCCAATGCGCGTGAGCGCGTCAAGGCCGAGGCCCACTATGTCACGCCCAATGCAGGTGGCTGCGGGGCCGGCCGCGACGCCATCGAGTTCATCCTGGAAGCGAAGGGCGTACTCACCCAGTGCATCGAGGCTTTTATCGACGAGAACCATCCTATTCCGCCGTCCATGGACATCGGCAAGGGCGGCGACCTAAAGTAGCTCCGTTTCCTGGAACTTTCAACTAGCAAGGCAGTCATCCTGAGAAGACCGGAGTCCGCCGCAGCACCTCCGCTCAGGGTGATAATTTGCTTCTTTGATGTGAACTTCGACCTGGGAACGTCAGGACTTTGCAATGACCGCAAGTGGCGAAGAAAAAAGAGCGGTGGTCTTATTGAGCGGAGGCCTCGACTCGGCCACCACGCTGGCTATCGCCAAGAGCGAGGGCTACCAGACCTACGCGCTCTCGTTCTCTTACGGCCAGCGGCACTCGTGGGAGCTAGAGGCAGCCAAGCGCGTGGCTGCATCAATCGGAGTGACCGAGCACCGCATCGCCGAGATCGATCTGCGCGCCATTGGCGGCTCCGCACTCACCGCCGACATCGATGTTCCCAAGGGCCGCGCCACGGAGGAGATGGCGCACGGCATTCCGATTACGTATGTGCCCGCGCGCAACACCATCTTTCTCTCCTTTGCGTTGGCCTGGGCCGAGGTGCTGGGGGCGAACGAAATCTTTCTGGGTGTGAATGCGCTCGATTACTCGGGATACCCCGATTGCCGCCCCGAGTACATCGCCGCCTTCGAGAAGATGGCGAACCTAGCCACCAAGGCCGGCGTGGAAGGCCGCCAAAAGCTCAAGATTCACGCGCCGCTCATTGTCCTCAGCAAAGCGCAGATCATTGCCAAAGGGATTGAATTGGGCGTCGATTACTCGCTGACCAGCAGCTGCTACGACCCCTCGCCCACCGGTGCGCCTTGTGGCCAGTGCGACTCCTGCCTGCTGCGCGAAAAGGGCTTCCGCGAAAACGGTATTGCCGATCCATTGCGCAGCCGCTAACGTAGGATTCGACAATCTGTTGTTGGGGGAACGGCACATTCCAGGATTTAGTAAGCTCGTCTTTCCTATATCGCAGCAAAGTCTCAAGAGGTCTTGGTTGGGCAGATTTCTCTCGCTCCTTTTGGGACCGCGTCTGCGATACCTGATGCGTTTTTATATGCATCACAATCGGCTGCCGCGCGTTTTTTCGCCGGTTCGGATGACGGATAAGCTGGCACTCCGGATCCTCTCACAGCAATGTACGCCGCTGCGGCGGGAGCTGACCGACAAGCTGACCTGCAGAGAGATTGTCCGCGCGATGTGTCCCGAGCTTCGAGTCAAGAGCGTCTACGGGATTTACGAAAGTCCGGAGCAGTTTTCGCTTGCCGCGCTACCGCAAGCCTTTGTACTCAAACCGAATGGCGTCTCGGGATTGAATCTGGTTGTGCTGGATAAAAGCGCAGCCAGTGAGACGGAGCTGCGGAAGATCATTGCGGAATGGCTGAGGGTGAGCTATTTCAAGTGCACCCAGGAGCCGAGTTATCGCGGGATCGAGAACAAAGTCTTTGCTGAGGAGTTGCTTCTGAGCGCCGAAGGCTTTTATCCGATGGAATTTCGCATTTTCTGTTTCCACCGCAAGGCCTGCTGCATCGAGTATGAGGTGGCTCCGAATACTCCGGGGCTTTCAGCGCTGTTTGACAGAGATTGGAATCCGCTGCCAGCCTACTATTTGCACGGGCGGTCCGATCTCGATCCCGGACTCGCACGGGCGCCGCGCCCGCTCCATCTGGAGACAGCAATTCAGGTGGCGGAGAGATTGGCGGAGGGGCTCGACTTTATCCGGGTTGACCTGTATGACCTTCCAGATGGGCTGGCGTTTGGGGAGATGACAAGCCATCCCTGGGCCGGGCTGGTCAGTCTGTCACCGCCGGGCGCGGACGAGTTGCTCGGCCGCTATTGGGAACCCTTTAGCGCGTCTCCTGTAGACCGCGCGAACATTTGGCCTCGCATCGAGGAGCGGAAAGAGCTGAAGGTAGGGGTCGGGAGCTAAATGAGCTACGCCGTCAAAGAGATCTTCTATACGCTCCAGGGCGAGGGTGCGCAAACCGGCCGCGCCGCGGTCTTCTGCCGCTTTGCGGGCTGCAATCTGTGGTCGGGGCGCGAGGCGGACCGCGCGTCGGCCATCTGCCGGTTCTGCGATACGGACTTTGCGGACACGAATGGACCGGGCGGCGGGAAGTTCGAGTCTGCCGAGGCGCTGGCGTCAGCCATCGAAGAGAAATGGGGCCGGCGTGGTGTCCCAGGTCTCAAGAGCGAGGCCTCCACCGCGCGAACGATGACCTGTTCGTGGGGACCGCAGACATGGGGCACCCAGGATGCTGAGGACGGCAAACGATTCGTAGTGTGCACTGGCGGCGAGCCTCTGCTGCAGCTCGATGCGAGCCTGATCGGCGTGCTGCACGCACGCGGCTTTGAGATTGCCGTGGAGACGAATGGAACCATCGCCGCTCCGGTGGGCATCGACTGGCTCTGCGTTAGCCCGAAAGCCGGTGCAGAGCTCAGGCAGCGCAGCGGCGACGAGTTGAAGCTGGTCTATCCGCAGGTGGGCGCCGAGCCGGAGGCCTTTGCGGACCTCGCCTTCCGGCATTTCTTTCTTCAGCCGATGGACGGGCTGGAGCGCGAGCGCAACACGCAACTGGCGCTGCGCTATTGCCTCGATCATCCGCAGTGGCGCATGAGCTTGCAGACGCATAAGCTCCTCGGCATTCCGTAAAGACG
>JAJZNH010000991.1 GCA_021811745.1 Acidobacteriota bacterium | reverse complement strand
GCCATCTCATCGTCATTGGTACAGCCGCCGACGCGAAGCGGCTTGCGGTGGCACAGCAGATGGGCGCGGATACGACGCTCGGCGCGCAGGGCGAAGATGTCGCCGAGTGGGTCAGGAGCTTCGGCGACGGCTACGGACTCGACCTGGTCATCGACGCCGCGGGTGTCTCAGCCTCGCTCAAACTGGCGCTTGAAGTCGTCCGCCCGGCAGGCCATATCACCAAGGTAGGCTGGGGCCCTCAGCCGCTGGGCTTTTCGCTCGATCCGCTGGTGCAGAAGGCCGTCACATTGCAGGGCAGCTTCTCACACAACTGGCCCATCTGGGAGAAGGTGCTTACGCTGCTCGCCAGCGGCAGGATCAATCTCGATCCGATCATCGACCGGGTCGCGCCGCTGAGCGAGTGGCGCGATGCCTTTGACGCGATGCACTCCGGCGCAATCGTGAAAGGCGTTCTGCAGCCATGACGGAGCCGCTCAACTCCGGAGGGCCGCGTCTCAAGGACAAAGTCATCCTGGTGACCGGCTCGACCACCGGCATCGGCGAAGGCATGGCACGGATCTTCGCGCGTGAAGGCGCCCGGGTCATGGTCCACGGCAGGCGTAAAGATGCCGCGGAAAAACTGGTGGCCGAAATCGGCAACGGCGCGTCCTTCGTCATCGGCGCGCTCGAAGATCCCGAGGTTCCCGCCCGGCTCATCGCCGCAACCGTCGCGCACTTCGGGCGAATTGACTGCCTGGTCAATAATGCCGCGGTGATGACCCGCGGCGGCATTCTGGAAACGGATGTGAAGACCTGGGACCGAACGGTCGCCATCAACCTGAAGGCTCCGTACCTGCTGATTCAGGCCGCATTCCCTCACTTCCGCAAGCAGGGCGGCGGGCGCGTGCTTAACATCGGCTCGACCAACGGCTATTGCGGCGAGCGGACGCAGTTCGTTTACTCCGTCTGCAAGGGCGGCCTGATGACGCTCACGCGCAACCTGGCGGACGCGCACGGAGCCGAGGGGATCCGGGTGAACCACCTCAACGTGGACTGGACGCTCACGCCAAATGAATATGTGTTGAAGATGACGGAAGGCCTGCCGGAAGGCTGGCCTACGCGGGTGCCGAAGACCTTCGCCCCTTCCGGCCGCCTGCTCTCGCCGGAGGATGTGGCCTGGGCCGCGGTGTACTTCCTTTCTGACGAGGCGGTTCTGATCAACGGCGCGATCCTCGATGTATCGCAATACCCGGTT
Organism: Acidobacteriota bacterium; assembly: GCA_021811745.1. The sequence continues at coordinate 2,764 of JAJZNH010000991.1, read as the reverse complement.
ATCGGGCGAAATCCGGTAAAGGAAGTCTCTTGAAATCTCAAGCCAAGCCCCGGTTGGCCGCCTTTCCCAAGTGCTTCATGGACCAGTTGTGCGTCGACCGCACAATGACGGTCTTCGATTGGATCGAGCTTGCCGCCACACTCGGCGTCGATGGACTGGAGTTTTACTCCGGCTTCCTGGAAGATGACGAAGCCTTTCTCCATCGCGTGCGGTTGGCGCTCGAAGAGCACAACCTGGCCATGCCGATGCTCTGCTGCTCGCCGGACTTTACCCAGCCGGACCCGCTGCTGCTCAAAAAGGAGATCGAGCGCGAAAAGCGCATGATCGAGATCACCGCATTCTTCGGCGGGCGTTTCTGTCGCGTCCTCTCCGGCCAGCGGCGGCCCGGCCTCACCCGCGAGCAAGGCGTTGCCCAGGTCGTGCGCGTCATCAGCGAATTGCTGCCTTTTGCCGAGCAGAGCGGCATCGTGCTGAGCATGGAGAACCACTATAAGGACAATTACTGGACCTATCCGGAATTTGCACAAAAGATGGATGTGTTTCTGGAAATCGTGGAGCGGATTCCGTCGCCGTGGTTTGGCGTGAACTACGATCCATCCAACGCGATTCTCGCCGGCGAGGATCCGCTGGAGCTGCTGGATCGGGTGAAGCTTCGTGTGGTTTCGATGCATGCAAGCGACCGCTACTTGAAGTACGGCACCATCGAGGACCTGCGCAAGGAAGAGGACTCGTTCGGCTACGCCAAACGCCTGTCCCATGGCGTGATCGGAAAGGGAATGAACGACTACGACAGGATCTTCTCCGTGCTGCGTTCGGTTGGGTTCGACTCGTGGATCTCCATTGAAGATGGCGTGAACGGAATGGAGGAGCTGCGCGAATCAGCGCAATTTCTCAGGGCAAAAATCGACCGCCATTTTGGCATCTAAGGTGTGTGACGATGCATACCATTGTTCAAATTTCGCTTGATTTAACCTCCATCCCCGAAGCTCTCGAAACCGCGGCCCTCGCCATGAGCGCGGGCGTGGATTGGCTGGAGGCGGGAACGCCGCTCATCATCGCCGAAGGCATGAATGGCGTCCGCGCACTGCGCGCCGAGTTTCCCGGCGTGCCCATTGTTGCCGACCTGAAAACAATGGACGGCGGCTGGCTGGAGGCCGAGCTGATGGCGAAGGCCGGGGCGACGCACGTAGTGGTGATGGAGCGCGCGCATCCTGAGACCATCAAGATGGTGGTGAAGGCGGGACAGGACTTCGGCATTGCCGTGATGGGAGACAACCTGGGAGCCGAGGACAAGATTGCCGCCGCCAGGCGCCTGGAGGATTACGGCTGCGACTTTGTCATCCACCATATCGGCTACGACGAGCGTCGGGGCCTTGCCGCGGCAGGCAAGCCCTGCCCCACGCCGCTCGACCAATTGCGCGAGGTGGTCGCGGCGGTGAGCGTTCCCGTGCAGGCGGTCGGCGGTCTTTCCGTGGAGCAGGCGATCCGCACGCCGGAGTACGGCGCGCCGCTGGTAGTGCTGGGCGCGCCGCTGACGATTGACGCCGATGCTTTCAAGACCGCCTCAGGCAACCTCAAAGACAGTCTCCGGTTGATTTGCGATAAAGTTCACGCCTATCGCATCTGATCCGCTCTCAGCGGTTCAGATGCTGATGCCGACTTCATAGCGCGGCCACAGCGGACGCATGGCGGCATGGTTCACCGTTGGCTCGCCGTCGCACTCCACTTCGATGACTGTCGCCGGCTGATCCGGCGCCACCAGCGGCAGGCCGGTGAATCGAACGCTGAATTCATCCTGGGTGAAGTCGACCTTCTGGCCGGGCTTGAGCAGCCGGGCCGAGAGCACTTTGGGCTTGAGGCCGCCGATGGCGACTACCACTTCCGGCTGGTAGAAGCTGAGCCACTCCGCCGCCGGCGTGTGGCCGGGCCAGAAGTGCTGATGGATGTACAGCGTGTTGCCGCGGCGCGTGTAGTTGCAATTCACATTCCCGCCGGCGTTGCAGCGATCAGTGCCATAGAAAGCCTTGCCATTGGTGTCGAGCCACCGGCCCACCTCTTCCAGCACCGCGATGGTTTGTGGCGGAATCGAACCATCCGGCTCCGGTCCAATGTTGAGCAGATAATTGCCGCCTCCCTTTGACACTGTGGCCAGATTATCGACAATCTCCTTCGGCGTCTTCCAGGCATCGTCGCCGCGGTTGAAGCCCCAGCTATCGTTGAGCGTCATGCAGGTCTCCCAGGCGCGGCCCGCTTCTGAGGCCGTAATGTGTTGCTCCGGCGTGGAGAAGTCGCCGGGCAGGCCGTTGCGGTTGTTGACGATGATCTCCGGCTGCAGCTCGAAGACCATCTGGTTCATCTTCTCTGACTCCCACTCTTCGGGGGTGAGTGGCCAATCCACGTCGTACCAGAGGACGTCGATCTTGCCGTAGTTGGTCATCAGCTCGCGGATGAGGCCGTGCGTGTAGTCAACGAAGCGGCGCCGCGCAGCCTCGTCGGTCTTGCACTTGGCGCCGTCGGGATGGTGCCAGTCCATCAGCGAGTAATAGAAGCCCACGCGCAGCCCTTCGGCGCGTGCCGCCTCAACGTACTCGCGCACCAGGTCGCGCCCCGGCCCCTGCTGCGCGGCGTTGTAGTTGGTCAGCTTGGTGTCGAAGTTGCAAAAACCCTCGTGGTGCTTGGTGGTCATCACCATGTAGCGTTGTCCGGCCCGCTTGGCCAGCCGCGCCCAGTCACGAGCCGCGTTCGGCTTGGGCTTGAAGTTCCT
>JAJZNH010000569.1 GCA_021811745.1 Acidobacteriota bacterium | reverse complement strand
TCGTTCAGCGTGCCCACGGATTTTGTGGGTGGAGGCGTTTTAAGCCAGCAGTTTTCCCAGCGTGCCAATCACTATGAGCTGCAAAACTTCACTACGCTGACCGCGGCCAGCCACACCATCGAATTCGGCGCCTGGCTGCGCGACAACAGCGAATCCATGCTCACCAATGCCGACTTCAATGGCAACTTCAACTTCGAGTCCCTGGAGAGTTACCTGGATACGGTGAACGGCCTTGCGCAAGGTAAAACCGTTGCGCAGATTGCCGCGGCGTGTCCCTCTGGCCAGGTCTGCACGCCCATCAAGCTGACCTACACCACAGGCCCTGAGAAGTTTCAAGGCAACATCTTTGACGGCGCGCTGTTCTACCAGGACGACTGGAAAGTGAAACCGTATTTCACGTTCTCTTATGGGCTGCGCTTTGAGACGGAAAACCACATCGCCGACCACGCCGACTGGGCGCCGCGATTTGACCTTTCTTACGCGATTGACGGACACAAGAGCGGCGAGCCACCGAAGACCCTGTTGCAGGCCGGCTTCGGCTTCTTTTATCACCGTCTTCTCATCAACAATCTGATGAATCTCGAACAGTACAATGGCGGGCCCCTCTCGCAGAAACAGACCGTCATCGACAATCCCACGTGCTTCAATTCCACAAGCCTGAACGACATCCACGGCGGCGTGTCCACGTGCGGAACGGGCAGCGCGGCGGCGTCTCAAATCGACACCATCTCGCCGCGCTACCGGTCACCGTACACGGAGATGCTGGCCGTCAGCCTGGAGCGGCGCCTGAGCAAGGCCTCCATGGTCACTCTCACTTATCTGCACGCCAACGGTCTGCACGAGATGGTGACCCGGGACTCGAACGCCTATGAGCCTCTGCCCGGGACCTTCTTCTATAACAGCACCACCGGTCCGCGGCCAGACCCCAACCTGGGTATCGTGGATCAGTATTATACGGAGGGTATCTTCAAGGAAAGCCAGATCATCGTAAACTTCAATACCGCCATTTCGCGGAACTTCAGCATCTTCGGTTTTTACAATTACAACACCGCCCATAGCGACGGCGGCTCCTCCCTCGGAACGAATCCGTCGAATTCATATCACCTGATGCAGGACTACGGACGCTCGATATGGGTTCATCCCCAGTGGATGCTGCTGGCGGGCCAATACGTGGGCCCGTGGGGGATTTCGTTCAACCCATTCCTGATCGCGGAGCAGGGACATCCCTACAACATCACCACCACCACAGACCTCACGGGCGACAACTTTTTCAACAACCGCCCCGCCTACGCAAGCGCTTCGGACTGTCAATCTGCTTCGACGAATTACGTGCAAACGACGTTTGGTTGCCTCAATACCAATCCGCAGGAGGGTGATACGCTCGTCCCCGATGATTTGGGAAATGCTCCCCCGTCGGTAGCCATGAATCTGCGCTTATCCCGTACCTTTGGCGTCGGACCTAAGGAGACGGGGCCAGCTGGCCAGATGCCTCCTGGCGGCGGTGGTGGCGGCGGACATCACCACCATTTCCACCTCGGCGGCCCATTCGGGGGAATGCAGGGGGGGGCCTTCAACGGCACACCCGGCGTCGGGCGCAGGTACCAGCTATCCTTCTCCGTCCATGCCTTGAACATCTTCAACGACATTGACTACGGAACACCTTCGGGAAGCCTGATTCCCACGCTCAACAAAAGCACCGGCCTGTATGCTCCCGATAGCCGTTTTGAAAAGTCCACCAGCCTGAAAGGCGGAATCTTCTCCCAGGGCTCCGCGGCGCGGCGCATCTATCTCCACGCCGAATTTGATTTCTGAGGGCCGTGAGGGAGGACTTGAACCTGGAACGACCCGCCTTTTACGGCACGGCGGATTCCCGCAGGGTTGGCATATTCTGATGTGCCCCTGCAAGAGCTTATCCGTAAACAGGGGGTATCTGGCAGCGTGGATGCCGCAATTAAAGCCGCTTTCCACTCTATGCGCGCCTACTGCGCCATCACCGGGCCGGCCATGCTTTCCCTGCTTTCCGCTACCCGCTGTACAATCCCATTAGGACGCTCGAAGCCGGTTCTGCATCAAGAGCCGTTTTGGTGCGTCTAATTCCCCAGGTGTCTGTTATGAGTCAACAACGCGAAAAGAGCGAAACCCGCAAACTGCCCATGATGCCCATCCGGGACATGGTGATCTTCCCCTATATGATGACCCCCTTTGTGGTGGGTCGCGAGTCCAGCGTTCGCGCTCTTGAGGAAGCACTTACCGGTGACCGCAAGATCTTTCTTGCCACGCAACACGACGCTTCCATTGACGAGCCTCGCGCCAAGGACATCTACCAGGTGGGCGCCATTTGCAACATCGTGCAGAGCGTCAAAATGCCCGACGGCAACATCAAGGTACTCGTCGAGGGCATCGAGCGCGCCAAGTCGATCGAGGTGAACGACCGCGACGGCTTCTTTGTGGCCACCGTGCGCACCGGCAAAACCCAGTTCGAGATGACTCCGGCTGTCGAACAGCTCATGCAGCGCGTCACCGGCCTCTTCGAGCAGTACGTCAAGCTGCAGCAGTCGCTCAATTACGAGACGATCATCGCTACGGTGCGCATGGATGAACCGGCCAAGCTCTCCGATACCATCGCCGCCAATCTTCAGCTCGGCATCGAGGAGAAGCAGGAGTTGCTGGCCATCTTCGATCCGGCGGCGCGGCTGACGCGCATCGCCGACGTGCTTGATATCGAGATCGAGAAGCTCGACCTCGACCGCAACATCCAGTCGCGCGTCAAGCGGCAGATGGAGCGCGCGCAGAAAGAGTACTACCTCAACGAAAAGATCAAGGCCATCCAGAAGGAGCTGGGGCGCGGCGAAAAGAGTGAATTCGACGAGCTGCGCAAGAAGATTGAGGCTGCGGGCATGACCAAGGACGTGCTCGACAAAGCCCTCCAGGAGCTCAAGAAGCTGGAAGCCATGCCGCCCATGTCGGCCGAGTCAACGGTGAGCCGCAACTACATTGACTGGCTGCTGGCCGTGCCGTGGAAGAAGAAGTCGAAGGAGACGCGCTCCATCGAGTATGCAGAAAAGGTCCTCAACGCGGATCACTATGGCCTGGAGAAGATCAAGGAGCGCATCCTCGAATTTCTCGCCGTGCGGCAGCTTGTGAAGAATCCCAAGGGCTCGATTCTTTGTTTTGTTGGCCCTCCGGGTGTGGGTAAAACTTCTCTCGGGATGTCGATTGCAAAGGCGACCGGGCGCAAATTCGTGCGCCTTTCGCTGGGCGGCGTGCGGGACGAGGCCGAGATTCGCGGTCATCGGCGCACCTATATCGGAGCGATGCCGGGCCAGATCATCCAGCATATGAAGCGGGCCGGCACCAAGAACCCCGTCTTCCTGCTCGATGAAGTGGATAAGATTTCCTCGGATTTCCGCGGCGATCCAGCTTCGGCGCTGCTGGAAGTACTCGATCCCGAACAGAACAGCACCTTCCAGGATCACTATCTGGACGTCGACTACGACCTTTCGCAGGTGCTCTTTGTGGCGACTGCTAACGTGATGCACACCATTCCGGCGGCGCTTCAGGACCGTATGGAGGTGTTGCGCCTGCAGGGTTACACCGAGCAGGAGAAGCTTGAGATCGCCCGCCAGTACCTCGTCAAAAAACAGCGCGAGCAGACTGGATTGAGCGAGAAGAATATCGTCTTCAAGGACGATGCCATTCTTGAGATCATCCGCAGCTACACGCGCGAGGCGGGCGTGCGCAACCTGGAGCGCGAGATCGGCAACGTATGCCGGAAGGTCGCCCGCAAGGTCGTCAAGAGCGGTGCCAAGCACAAGGAAGAGATCACCGCCGCCAACATTAGCGAGTTCCTGGGCGTGGTCAAGTTCCGCGATTCCGAGGTGCATGAGAAGAGCGAAGTGGGCCTGGTGACGGGCCTGGCCTGGACCGAGGTGGGCGGCAGCATCATGTCCACTGAGGTGCAGGTACTCGACGGCAAGGGCAAGCTGACCATTACAGGC
>JAJZNH010000798.1 GCA_021811745.1 Acidobacteriota bacterium | reverse complement strand
ACATACGAGCAGCGCAGCGGGCGCGGCCAAAAGCAGCCCCACTAACGTCAGCCATGCGAATATGCGCCGCACGCGCTCCATCTTAACCTAGATTTCTGGCTTGCAATTTTTGGGCCAATACGCCGCAGCCGTGAGGGGGCCACGTATGCATCGCCGATGAAGCTTCCGGCGGCGCGATGCGAATGGTTCCAGGGTTCGCGCGGCTTGGCCGGAATAGCCTTCTTGGCCGTTCCTCCACCGGTCCAGCATACACCCGCCCGCAGGAAGGTGGCTGCGTGGCCGGTTGTCCGCCACTTCCGGCGATGTCGGCACCGTCGGCAGCGTGTTGGCGGCTGCGATTTGCCTCATTTGTCAGCATTCCCCCGACACCTACTCCCAGAACATCCGCAGGTCGTCAATTTTCCAGGCCCAAGGCTGCCAACCCTGCTCACCCAGCCGGTAGCGGCAGGGAGGCGATGCTGCGCATCGTGCTGGCGAACAGTCGCCGCGTGAGATGACTCTCGGCCAGCAGCAAGCCGGTGTGAAACGCTCCATTGAGGGCGAGGCGCACCAGGGTAATGCCGGCCGCATATGCGTTCGTTGCCGATTGCATGGCACCGGCGACCAGAGTCCGATTTTTCACCGCACGTGCGGCCCGGCGCTTGATCCACGCGAATATAGGCATGGCAATGAGCGCGGCGGCAGTGATGGCGATGCCGGCTAGACCTGTATCCGGTCGCCTACCCCCTGCCAGCGCCACCGCCGCCATGACCGCCACAACCCCCGCGAGTACAAAGAGTAGAAGGCCCACCCCGGGCGCCGCCCGTTCTTTTGTCAGCGGAAATGCTGGAATAAACGACGTCAGAGCGACGGTGGCCGAAAGGACTTCCACCAGGCTATCGGCGCCGAGGGTCAGCAGCGCGGTGCTGTGGTCGTTAGAGCGGCATAGAGCGAAATTGTGCGCTCTCCGCTAGCATCTACGCGAGCGTAAGGCCTTGCAGCCAGAAGGCGATCTGAAGAGCGGCAAGCCGCGGGCCACAACGGGTGTTCGTTGCCGTGGCAACCGGGAGAGAGGCCTCCATACCATTTCCGCCGTGCCCAATTAAACGACAGCAAGGAGTCACCAAGCCTGCGGACTCGACTTGCCCATCCGTCCGCCGGGACAGGGGTATACCACGGGCGTAGGTCGTGGAGCGTGGCCAGCCAGGGTTGCGCGGCGGTGGGATGGTCGAGCAGGTTTCGATGATCTGGCTCGGGGATCAGCCGGGCGGTTTGGCTCTGCCAGCCTGGGGCGGAGGAGCGCCCAACCGGCGCCGGAATGGGCGCTGTCGCTTAACTTGGCCCCGGCGCCCCCCGAGCCCCAGCTCGAGAATCGCGCCTTCCGATCAGGCTCCTCACCTTGACATTATAATAAATAATTCAGTATATTCTGAAATACTATGGCAAGCCAGAATCGCCGATTCAAGACCGCCATCTACGAGCAGTTCGCGCGCATTGGCAAAGCCATCTCGAACCCCAGCCGCCTGGAACTGCTTGATCTTCTTGGCCAGGGGCCACGAACCGTGGAAGCGCTGGCCAAGGAGGCGGGTCTGGGTCCCGCCAACACTTCTCAGCATCTTAAGGCACTGCGGGGGGCGCGACTCGTCGAGGCGGAAAAGAACGGGCTTTATGTAACGTACCGGTTGGCCGACGAGCAGGTGGGCCGCTTTTTTCGGTCCATCCAGATGCTGGCCGAAGCGCGGCTGGCCGAGGTGGGGGAGATCACTCGCCGGTTCCTGGAGGCGCGGCAGGGTTTGCAGCCGGTGGGCCGTGAACAGCTCCTTGCCAAAGTCCGAGATGGCGCCGTTACCGTGCTTGATGTGCGGCCGAGCGAGGAGTTTCGCACTGGCCACCTTCCCGGCGCTCTTTCCGTTCCGCTGAAGGAACTTGAGCATCGGCTGTCGGAGTTGCCGCGGGACCGCGAGATCGTCGCCTATTGCCGCGGGCCCTATTGTGTGCTCGCTCTGGAGGCGGTCGAGTTGCTCAGGGCGCGAGGATTTAGCGCCTTCCGGTTGGAGGATGGCGTTCAAGATTGGCAGGCGAGAGGGTATCCCGTCATGGTTGAGGAGCGGCCGTAGGTCTCGGACTTCCGAGGAGACAGTATGCAATCGAAGACAATTCTCGTGTTGGGCGGCGGCATCGGAGGCATCGTCGCCGCTAACAAGATTCGCCACCAGCTGTCGGCCATTCATCGCATCGTGCTGGTGGAAAAAAACGCGCAGCACACGTTTGCCCCATCGTTTTTGTGGCTGATGACGGGTGACCGCCGGCCAGAACAGATCCGCCGCCCGCTGGCGGATCTGCTGCGGCGTGGGGTTGAACTCCTCCACGCCGAGGTCATCGGGATCGATCCGGCTCATCGGCAAGTTAGAACGAGCACCACGGAGATCGCCTACGATTATCTGGTGATAGCGCTCGGCGCCGATCTGGCCCCCGAGATGATTCCGGGGTTGGGCGTTGCCGCACATAGCTTTTTCACCTTCGATGGCGCTCTCCGCCTTCGTGAAGCCCTCATGGCATTCTCCGGAGGACGCATCGCCGTTGCGGTCTCCTCCATGCCGTATAAATGCCCGGCAGCTCCCCATGAAGGGGCGATGCTGATGGCCGACTACTTCCGCCGCCGTGGCCTTTCCGCCAAGGTTGACATTCATCTGTTCACGCCTGAACCACAACCAATGCCGGTCGCCGGTCCGCAGCTAGGAGAGGCGGTCTGCGGCATGCTTCGGGCCAAACATGTTGAATTTCATCCGCTCCACAAACTTAGCGCCGTCGATCCTGCGGCGCGGGAGATGACATTCGAAAACGGGGCTCGGTTCGGTTATGACCTGCTGGTCGCAATACCACCCCACCGGGCGCCTGAGGTGGTTATCCAGGCCGGCCTGACGAATCAATCCGGCTGGATTCCCGTCGATCCGGCCACCCTGCGCACCACGCACGACGGCGTCTATGCGATCGGCGACGTCGCCGCTATCCCAATTCCAGGGCGGTGGAAGCCGGAGGTGCCGCTGATGCTGCCCAAGGCGGGCGTGTTTGCGCATGCGCAGGCCGAGGTCGTAGCCCGGCGCATCGTCGCCGCGGTTACCGGCCGCCCATGCGCCCGTGGTTTCTCCGGAGATGGATACTGCATGCTTGAGGCCGGTGAAGAACGGGCCGGCTTCGCATTTGGTCATTTCTACGCTGAGCCGTCGCCGCGCATTCGACTGCGACGCGTCGGAAGGTCATGGCACCTTGGCAAGGTCCTTTTCGAGAAGTGGTGGCTGGCCCCGCTCGGCATTAGGCGATCCGTGACCGGCTGGGCGATGAGGGCTGGAGGGAGACTTCGCGGCATCCCGATGGCCTTGTAAACAGTTTTTCTGAGAGGTAAAGCCATGAACTATCTCATCATCCTGAACGATCCTCCCTACGGAACCGAGCGCAGCTACAACGGCCTGCGGCTGGCGAACGCGCTGGCTAAGGATGAGGCCGGCATCGCGGTCTTCATGATTGGCGACGCGGCCTCGTGCGCCGTCGCGGGCCAGACAACGCCGAACGGCTACTACAACCTGGAGCGGATGCTGAAGCTCCTTTCGTCCAAGGGCGGCAAAATCGGTGTCTGCGGCTCCTGTATGGACGCTCGGGGACTCAAGCCGGATTCCCTTGTGCAAGGCGCCCACCGGAGTTCGATGGATGAGCTGGCGGCCTGGTCGGGAGAGGCGGATAAGGTCATCGTCTTCTGATCTGTCCCGCCCGGCCACCGGAGCCGCGCCGCGGGAGACGATCAAGCCGAGCTGGCGCAATGTCGCGGGAAAATGGGAGGGAAAGGTGAAGACGAAAAAGCTCTTTGTCGTCCTTGGATTTTTTCTTGCGGCCATCGGCCTGACTGGGCTGTTCGCCGCGACTGTGCGGAGGCGGAGCAGCGACCAGTCCCACGCCAGTGACGGGCACAACTCGATGCAGCAGGTGATGCGCACGATGATGTCGGGTGTTGTGCCTCCCGGAGTCA
>JAJZNH010001011.1 GCA_021811745.1 Acidobacteriota bacterium | reverse complement strand
ATCTGAGCATTTTTCTCTCAGTCTGCGTCTGGTGAGATATGAGCACCAGCCAGGCAATTTACGCAGGTTGGATGGAAATTCCCAAAAGCGCGGTGACGGGTCAGGCCCGCCAGCTGGCGGATGAGGAAGTGCTGGCCGCACTAGTCACGCAGTACGCCACTACCCTCTATCGGGTGGCTTACTCAGTCCTGCGCAATCCCGCCGATGCGGAAGACGCTGTGCAGGAGGCGTTTCTTCGCGTCCTGCGTCATCGTGACAGCCTCGACGAGGTGCGCGACCAGCGCGTTTGGCTCATCCGCATCGTGTGGAACATCGTGCTCGACCGCAAGCGCCGCGCGCGCACCCGGCCGGAGACCGACGATGTGGCTGAGTTGGCCCGTGTGCTGCCCGCCAATGGGCTTTCTGCCGAGCAGATTGCCGCCGCCGCGCAACACCATGCACATGTGCTCTCCTGCGTCGAGCAGCTTCCGCCCAAGGAACGCCAGGTGCTCCAGCTTTCGGCCTTCGAGGAGCTTTCCAGCGTCGAGATCGCGTCGATTCTTGGCATTACTGAGTCCAGCGTCCGTTCGCGTCTGTTTCGTGCTCGCAACCTGATGGCCGAAATGCTCAACCATGCAAGGAGTCTGCGATGAATCTCAATGCTCAGAACCCGTTCACCGGCGGGGCCGAGCCCGGCTCCGCTGAGGAAACATTGCGCCTGATCGCCAGCCTGCCTGCTCCCGAGGGATTGCAACTCCGTGTGCGCACAGGTTTGACCTCCCGCTCCCGGCCTGCGCGGGTCCTGACCTGGCCCAGGCCGCTGCAGCCTGAGGGGAACTGGATGCGCGCCGCCGCTGCGGCCGCCATCGTCTTCGTCGTCGCCGGGGGTGGCTGGGGCGTCTACTCTCATGTTCTGCAGGGTCAATCGGCCAGGGTCATCGTCCTGCCGCGGCCGGCGCAGACGCCTGGCGGCTTTTCCAGCGCAGGCGCTATCCGCACGCCCCGCACCTTGAGCGGTCCGGTGCTGAAAGAGCCAGCCAAGGCGTCCGTGCCGTCAGCCAGGCAATCCCAAAAGACGCCGGTGCAGACAAAGCAATCTGTCAGGCATCTGCCCCCTGACGCCGGCAAGGTTGCCAGCCATAAAGGCATCCTCCCGGCGAGGTAGCTGTGCTCTTTGCAGGCAGGCGCGATCTATGCGCTCCTGGTCAGCGCACGGATGGCCATTCCCAGCAGCGCCATGACTACGGCGCCCCAGAAGGCCGGAATCATGCCGCGGACGTTGAAGCCGCGCACGATGCTCGAGGCCAGCAGGATCATGAGCCCGTTGATGACCAGCAAAAACAATCCCAGGGTGAGGATGCTGAGCGGAAAAGTGATGATCTTCAGGAACAGGCCCAGGGTGGCATTCAGCAGCCCAATCACCAGCGACGCGATCAAGGCCGGCCACAGGCCTTCCACATCAAAGCCGGGTACGATTTTAGAGACGATCAGCAGGGTGATCGCACTCAACAGCCATTGAATCAGGATTCCGGTCATTCCATTGTTCTCCTTGAGCGGCGGCCGGGGCTGGCGGCTTCCGGCCGGATGCAAGCCCTTCAACCACATTACCGTTTGCCGTGAGGGAACCAAGGGCCTGGCAGCAGTGTCCTCCATGCAACCAATCGCTGCGTGCCGGGTCCAACAAAGTATAGCCGGGTATTGCAGAACCCGGCGCCGGGCTCATGCCTTCAGCACGCTCCAATCGCTAGCGATTATGATGCCATTTCGAAAAATTTGCGGGATCGCCACGTTTGTCTTTTTCGCGCTCCTGGCGGCGCAGGCCGTGAGTGCCGCTCCAGTTGCCACGGCTGGGCAGACGGCCGATCCGCCCCTGCCTGATATTCGCCAGCTCATGATGGAGGTTGAGCAGCACCAGGAACAGCTTGAGAAACTGCGCGAAAACTACACTTATACCGCCTTGATGATCATCCAGGATGTCGATGCCAGCGGCCAGGTCAAAAAGACCCAATCGGTGCAAACCGACGACTTTTTTGTGAATGGTCACCTGATCGAGCGCGTCGTGAAAAAGAACGGACAGCCGCTCACAGGTCACGACCTCGCCAAGGAGAATGAGCGCGTCACGAAACAGGTGGAGAAGGCGGAGAAAACCCCCTCTAGCCAGCCGCTCGACGGCCCGGCGGTTACCGTCAGCCGTTTGCTGCAGATTATGGACGTCAGTAACCCGCGCCGCGAGATTTATCACGGGCGGCCGACCATCGTCTTCGATTTCAAAGGCCGCAAGCATGTAAAAACCCATGGTCTGGCAGAAGACGCCTCCAAGAAGCTCGAAGGAACCATCTGGATCGATGAAGCCGACCGCCAGGTGGCGCATCTTGAGGTGAGTTTCAAACAGGACTTCCGCGTCGGTGGCGGCTTGCTGGCCACCGTCAAGAAGGGCAGCAGCTTCAGCTTCGATCAGGCGCCGGTGAGCGGCGGGCTGTGGTTGCCTACGGGCGCCGAGGGGAGCATGCAGGCGCGGGTGCTGCTGCTCAAAGGCATCCGGCAGCGTCTGAGCGAGCGCGATTACGGATTCAAGGTCTTTCAGGTTACGGCCGAGCAGGCAAAGCATGCGGTGGTTGTCCCGGAAACGGCGCAGTAGCAGCCAAACCAGCAGCGCGTATCCATTACAGTGGAAACATGTTTGCGCGCCGCCTCTCCATTTGGCGAATCGACTCCGCCGCTCTACGCCATGCCTGTCCTCTTCGCTGGATCGATTCCTTCGCCATGCGCAACTTCACCAATGACGCGGTCTTCGACGACACCCTGCCCGTCGCCGACGGCCTGCTAGAGGCCGGCAACCATGTTCCTCTCGACCGGCTGCGGAGGGCGATGGAGGATTGGTTTCGCCGCAAAGGCAATTTGAAGGCTGACGAACGGCTGGAGATTTCCGAGGAGCGGAAATAGTCTGGCGCAGCCGCGAAAGGAGCAGCATCCCCTGCAGCGGAATGATGCCCTTTTGGCTTATTTCGTTTGCCGGCAAGTGAGCAGGGTCAAACCTAAAAGTCGTTCATTATGAGCGCATTGGTATTACTGATGGGGCAAGAGTTACACCTGGAGCGCTGCGTGGGAGTTGGCGGATTTGATGCCTTTGGGGAGTGCGGAATCTCCATGCCAAAGCTGAAGTTCGGCTTCGCGGCGGGCCTTCAGACCGGCATTCACCGAAGTGCCCGCGTGGTCCCAGCGGAGCAACTGCTCACCGGCGGCGTCATAGCGTCCAGCGTTCAAGTCCTTCAGAATGGTCGAACCGGCCAGCTTGCCCGCGCCCAGGTTGAAGCAGAAGTCCACCAAGGCATCGAACTGCCCCTGCGCAAGGGGAACGTTCACCAGGCGCTCCACAGCCTGCTCGGCCTCGCGGACATCCGCAGCCAGAAGCCCCGCCGCATGGGCCTCGTCAATGCCTGCGGGAAACGACTCCGGATGCACGAGCCGGTGGCCATAGCCGATGGTCGGCCATCCTTCCAGATCCAGGTAAACATGGCTGCGAAATCCCTCTGACTTCTTCAACAACTCAAGCCCCGCCGCGCTCAACTCCATGATTTTTCTGCCTCCTGCCGTATATGGTTCCAGTTCCCACGGTAGCAAGCGGCGGCAAAATTCTTTGCAAAGCCACACTCGAGACGTCAGAGCTTGCCGAAACGGCTCCTGCCGAACCCTGACTTGCGAGCGCAAGACCGGATCCGACCGGAGCGGCAATCGCAGGCGGACGGGTAGCAAGCCCGTAGCCGGGAGCCAGATTCGGCCCCTCACAACCGAAAAAAAGGCCGACATTGCACCATTTATGGTGCAGACATTAAGTTAAATTAAATGAATTACTTACGCTAAAATCACCGCAAAACGCGTATTTTTCGGACAGAAATCTCTGCTCCCCTCCCCAAAAGTGGGATCCAAACGTCAAGAACATTAGTAGAATAACCGGATGGTTATAAGACGGATTCTACGCAACTTGAGCGTGAATACTTCGCTGCGGCTCTGGCTGTTGGCGGGGATTTCTTC
>JAJZNH010000969.1 GCA_021811745.1 Acidobacteriota bacterium | reverse complement strand
GAATACCGTTCTTCCTGGGCCGATCTGGTCGCGCATGTGGACACGCCCTGGCGGAATCGTCGACCAGATGGTCGATCATTACCAGGTTGACAAAGAAGAAGCGGTGAAGCGTTTTCTTGCGGAGCGTTACATGCCGATGGGAATCGGAGACCCGAAAGATGTAGCTCAGGCGGTGGTGTTTCTCGCGTCGCCCCTGGCTCGATTGATCACCGGAGCCAATCTCGACATCGGCGGCACGCTACGGGGCTTGATCTGAGTTGCTGCGCCAAGCGCATCACGTATTGCGCAATAGAATTTGAGCGGAAGGCGATGCGCCGCCCTCCCTGGCGCGTAAGCCGCTTCTCCCATCTCCCCGGAATGGAAGCGATCTATCTCGAAGAGCAACCTAGCTGCAGGAAAGAGCCGTCTTGCTCCCCAAAACCGTTGCTACAAGGCGCGGCCCGGGCGCGATGAAGCCGAATTAAAACGGCCACCGCTGTGCAGCAAGCGGTGGCAGCAATCCACGGCATCCCGCACTTTATTCGGACGGCGGCGCAAACCGCTCCTGCAGCGCGCGCCGAAGATACTTTCCCGTGTGATTCTGCGGCAGGCCGCCCGGATCGAGGATCCAGATGCGCCGCGGCGCTTTGTACGCAGCCAGATTGCTGCGGCACCAGTGCAGCAGGTCTTCTTCGTTGCAAGAAGACTCTGGATGCAGTTCCACCGCGGCTACCGGCACCTCGCCCTTTTCCTTGTGAGGCAGACTGAACGCAACCGCGCGGGCCACGGCTGGATGGGCCAGGATCGCTTCTTCCAGCTCGCGGACGTAGACGGAGTAGCCGCCCGATTTGATCACATCTTTCGCGCGCCCCACCAGCCGAATGAGCCCGAAGCGATTACGGGTAGCGAGGTCGCCGGTACGCATCCAGCCGTCGCTGGTCAGAAGGCCATGCGCATCGCCCTTGTCTTTCCAGTAATGAGGAGCCAGGCCGCGGCGACGGATCTGACATTCGCCGGCCACGCCGGCTGGAACCGTGCGGCCGTTCTCATCCACAACGCGAATGTGGAAAGGCGGCACCGGGACGCACAGGTCCCCGCTCCCGGGCAGCAAGGGCAACTCCACGCCCATCATGGCGAGGCCGCCCAACTCCACCATCCCATAGCCGTTGAGAAGGACCGGGGGAATGCGCCGGCCACCCGGCAGCCGGAACAAGGCTCCGAACTGGCGCAGATGCTGCCGCACCTCAGAGGGAAGGTGATCGCTGGCGGAGAGCCACACCCGCACGCTGGCCAGGCGGGCAGGCTCGGGATGGGCGTTGACGAGCCGGGCAAACATGGTGGGTACGCCAATGAAAGCGGTGATGCGGAAGCGCTCCACCAGATTCAGCGCGGCATCGACATCGAAGCGATCGAGGAAGCAGCCGCGGATCCCCGCCATCAGGCCATAGAGAGCAATACTTACCGCCATGATGTGCGACCACGGCAAAGCCACCAGCGCAAGGTCGCGCGGTCCCAGAACGATGCCTGAGAGCACCGTGGATGCACGCGCCCCCAGCAGCGCGTTGCTCGACAGGGCAGCGCCCTTGGGAAATCCGCTGGTGCCGGAAGTGTGAAAAATGGCAATGGTTGCGGCCGGATCGATGGTCGTTGGAGGGAACGCCGCCGGCGTCCCGGAGGCGCGCAGGAATCCATCGAGCGTGTCTGATTCATCGTCTGCCTGGATCCATGTGCGCACATTGAGTGCCTTGCGGTCGCCGATGGCGCGCTCGAAGACTGCTCTGTCGGTTACGAGGATTTCCGTGCCGCTGTCGGCAAGAATCCGGCGCACCTCGGCGAGGGACAGAAGCGGATTGAGCGGGACCGCGATGCCGCCGGCGCGGATGATGGCCAGAAACCAATGAAAGCATCTCCGGTCGTTGGTGCGATAGATGGCGACTGGCTCACCCGGGCGGAGCGAGATGGTCTGCCGCAGAAACGCATCGATGAAGCAGATTTCGGCGTGGAGATCGGCAAGATGAAAGGAGCCGGTATCGTCCACGGTGACTTCGCAGTTTCCTTTGCGCCGAACCAGCTCATCGACAAGATTGGCGACCGTGACGTTGCGGTCGCGCGCGAGTCGATAACGGACTAGGATGCTCATGACGTGGGAACCGGCTTGCGGCCCCATTCGCTGGCCACGCAGTAATGGAACAGCCGGTCGAGGTACTCGAGTACCGGCGGCGGACTGATTCCGGCGGGCTGCAAAAGACGTTCGGCGTTGCTGGTGTCAAATTGCATGCGCATGGTGAAGTAATCGCGGTAAGCGCGGCCATCGCGCAGCACTCGGCGCTTGCCTCCCCACAAAGAGGCAAACAGAACCGGCCGAAGCACGGCGAAGAAGAATTTCGGATCGACATAACGCGGCTCGGGACCGTTGAAATACTCCATGGCGCGATGGGCGACCTGATCGATGGTGGCGCTGCCGCGCGGCCCGGCGCAGAGGTGGACGGTCGATCCCAGGGCAGCCTCATCCCAGAGGAGCCGGGTGACGGCATTGGCGACAAAATCGACGGGGACGATGTCCAGCACGGCATCGGGATAACCGGGCACGGTACGCCAGAGCCGACGCGCATAAATCTTCAAGGGCCAGTACATCATCTTGAAGCTGGAAGTGACGCCAGTGCGGGAATCCCCCACGATGATGCTGGGACGCAGGATCACGCCGGGGAGTGAGCCGAGGCGCGACCGCACCAGGGCCTCAGCCTCGGCCTTGGTCTGCTCGTAGGTGTTGCGATAGGTCTGGCCGGTGGCAAGCTCGTCTTCGCGCACTAGGTCAGAGCGCTCGCCGGCGACGTAGGCAGTACCGACATAGGCGAAGCTGCGAAGGTGGGGTGCTCCGCCGGCAAAGTCCAGAATATGCCGCGTGCCCTCGACGTTGATGCGCCGTGCTTCGTCGAGTGAATGATCGAAACGCACAGTGGCCGCGGAATGAACCAGGCGGGTTGTCTCCGACTGCAGGCGCCGGCAGGTTTCTGCCTCGAGCCCGCAGCTGGGCTGGCTCACGTCTCCGGAAAGTACCTGCACGCGCGCCCGGTCCGCAGCGGGGATAAATGCATCTGCCCGCTGCTGGCCGGATTGATTGGGGCGATCGCGAATGAGGAGCGCCAGTCTGGCTTGGGGCTGCTGCACCAGCAGCTCGCGTACCAATTGCATTCCGAGAAAGCCGGTGGCGCCTGTGACCAGGATGAGTTCTTGTCTGTTCATGTGGAAGCGACCTCAGCCCGCGAACCAATCCTGGCCAGTTGGGAAAGGGAGCCCAGTGGAAGCCGCATGGGCGGGGAGGGGTCTCGACTCATTATAGTCCCCGGGTCCTGTCGATCCGGCAGGGGCCGCCGCGGCGGGTTCGGTGCCGGGAACACGGTGCTGGGGCCGGACATATTCCGTGGAGCGGCGGCACGCGGCGGTAGACGACAGCGACGATGGGCTTTCTGGCCCGGTGGGCACGGCGGCTCAGCTGGCGTGAGACGGCCGAGGTGTTCCAGACGAGTTGGGAAGCGATCTATCGCTCGGTGCAGTGGTTCGTCGATTGGGGCCTGGCCCACCGCACACTGAGCGGCGTCGAAGCGACCGGCGTGGACGAGATTCACTGGGGCCACGGTCTGAAAGCGAACAATTTCCTCACCGTGATTTCCCATATCGATGCCGGCTGCCGGCGCCTGCTGTGGATCGGCAGGCGAAGTTGTGAACGGACACTACGCCGAGGGGTGAACGGACTGGACAAGGAGTTTCGCGCGCGGGGCGAGCTATCCAGCGCCTCCGTGGAGGACCTCAACAGCAAATGCCGGGCGGTTACCAGACGATCTTGCGGATTTTGCACAGACAACGGCATCGAAGTCGCGCTCGATCGCACGCTTGGGCGAGTGCCCAGGCCTGAAACGATTCACAGATTCTGCTGACGAGGCGGATGGAAATCACCGCCTGGCAACGGCTGAATCAAATGCCTTCACGATAAGGACCTTTCCCAGCGAGGACCCGCGGGGGCGCTCCATTGCGG
>JAJZNH010000279.1 GCA_021811745.1 Acidobacteriota bacterium | reverse complement strand
GGATCGGACGCACCTTCCGCGTCTTCTTTGATCTGCTGACGATCCGCTTCCTGCTGAAGTACATGAGCCGCCCGCTGCATTTTTTTGGTCTCTTCGGCGCCTTGGGCATTCTGGCCGGCAGCTCTATTTCGGCAGCACTGCTCGGAATGAAGATTCTGGAGCCGCACCAGAACGTCATGGATCAGCACGCGCCACTGTTCGTAATCGGCGGAGTGCTGATTGTGGCAGGCATTCAATTGCTGGCGCTTGGCCTGCTTGGTGAGTTGCAGGTGCGCCACTATCACACCAGCCAGCACACCGCGCCCTACACCATCGACCGCCTGGTCCGGCTGGCGTCTCCGGATGAGCAGAGCCTGCTGCCCGACCGGCGCGACGGCAATTTTTAGCGACGATTTATCCGGAAAGACTCCAAGCTAAGATACTGCGAACCCCGCCTTGGCGCTGCCCGGGCGGGGTTCAACGTTGAAGGGCAATTGGAGCGGCATTTCACCGCGTGCCACCTTTAGCTCTTGCGGCAGCCCGGCCTCAAGGTTCATTCTTAGCCTGATATGAAAGCAGTCCAGATTCATGCAACAGGCGGGCCCGAGGTCCTTCAGCAGGCCGAGTTGCCTATCCCCGAGCCGGGACCGGGGCAGGTGTTGATCCGCGTGGAAGCCATCGGGGTCAACTTCATTGAAATCTACTTTCGCAAAGGCGTGTATAAAGCTTCACTGCCCTTCACGCCGGGCAGCGAAGCGTCGGGCACCGTAGAGGAGTTGGGGCCGGGCGTGACGGGATTCGCCGCCGGCGACCTGGTGGCCTCGACAAGCGTGCTCGGCAGCTACGCCGAATACGCGCTGGTTCCGGCGGCGCAACTGGTGAAGGTTCCGGTGGGCATCACGCCGGAGCAGGCCGCCGCCGCCATGCTGCAGGGCATGACGGCGCATTATCTGGCCAACTCCACCTTCCCGCTCAAGGCCGGCGACACGGCGCTGGTTCATGCCGGCGCGGGCGGCGTGGGCCTGCTGCTGACGCAGATCGCTACACGCCTTGGCGCGCGCGTCATCACCACGGTCTCCACACCCGCCAAGGCGGGGCTCTCCCGCGAGGCCGGAGCCGCAGCCACAATTCTTTACTCGCAGCAGGACTTTGTGGCGGAGGTCAAGCGGCTGACCAATGGTAAGGGTGTTGATGTCGTCTACGACTCGGTCGGCAAAAATACCTTCGAGGGCAGCCTGAACTGCCTCCGTCCGCGCGGGCTCTTGGCGCTGTTCGGCGCTTCCAGCGGCCCGGTGCCGCCCTTTGATCTGATCCAGTTGAGCAGCAAGGGATCGCTGTTCATCACCCGGCCCACGCTATGGCATTATGTTGCAACCCGGGCAGAGCTCGAGAAGCGCGCCGGCGACGTGCTGGGCTGGGTGGCCAAGGGGGAGCTGAAGCTGCGAACCGAGTTCTCCTATCCTCTGGCCGAAGCGGCGCAGGCGCAAATTGACATGGAAGCCCGCAAGACAACAGGAAAGATTTTGCTCACGCCGTAAAGGCAGCTATCAGCTAACAGCCGTCAGCTTTCAGCTAAATTGTGCCCGAACAACCTTCGCCGCCAGAGCACAGAACAAGCTGAAAGCTGGTAGCCAGGAGTTCACATTGGCGAAGATTTCCATCGCCTCACAGGACCGTGTCTTTGTCCTGACCGGCGCGGGCATCAGCGCGGAGAGCGGATTGCCCACCTTTCGCGCCTCGGACGGGCTGTGGGCCGGATACCGCATCGAGGACGTGTGCACGCCGGAAGCCTGGCGGCGCAGCCCCGCCGGCGTGTGGGCGTTTTACTCGGCGCGGCGCGAGGCTGGGCAAAAAGCCAAACCGAATCCTGCCCACTTTGCGCTGGCGGAACTGGAAGCGAAGTTAGGCGATCGCTTCTTTCTCTGCACGCAGAATGTTGATGATCTGCACGAACGCGCCGGCTCGGCACGGCTGGTGCACATGCACGGAGAGCTCGCCAAATCACGCTGCGAGCGTGAGTGTGGCCGGCCGCCGGTCGAAGATCACGCCATCTATCGCAGCCTGGACGAAGTGGGCCGTTGTGCCTGTGGCGGACGCATGCGTCCGCACATCGTCTTCTTCGGCGAAGTTCCTCTGGAGATGGAGCGCATTCAGGACGAGATCCATCAATCGACCCTGATGCTGGTGGTGGGCACATCCGGTTCGGTTTATCCCGCGGCCAGCTTTGTGCATTGGGCGCGGCAGCGCGGCGCCCGCGCCGTCTACGTGGGCCCGGAAGAGCCGCTGAACGCTTCGGCCTTTACTCACGTGGTGGAGGGCAAGGCGGGCGAAGCGCTCCCGGGGCTCTTCGAGGTGGAGTAGAGGCTTCCGCCGCTCATCCCAGCCATTTTGGGTTGTGCGCGGTGCCGTCAAAATTCGCGGTGGTCTTGTACAGCTCGTATTCGCCGCCCTTGGCGGCCGTGCTGGTCCGCGCCAGCAGGCTCGCGACTTCCTCCGCCGACAAGGGATGAAAGGTGCGCGTAGCCTCAAAAGCCTGATCGAGAATTGCCGGGCTGTCGATGCCGGTGATCTGCACCGAGATCGGCAGGTTGAGGCAATAGTGCAGGCCCTCGATAGGCTTGATCGTCTTGCTTTGGAGGATGAAGTGATCGCCGAAGCACTTCATGCCCAGCGGCGCAATGCCTTCGCGGTTGAGCACTGGCAATACCTCGCTGCCGAAGCTGCGGAAGTGCGCATCCATCACATTGAGCGGCATCTGCACGGCATCAAAATGAAAATCGTGCTGGCGCGCTTCGTGTAGCATGCGCAGGTGCACGTAAGGATCCTTGTGGCCGGTGAAGCCGATATAGCGCACCTTGCCGGCTTTCTTGGCGGCGAGCATCGCTTCCATGGCGCCACCCTCGGCAAAGATGCGGTCAGGATCCTCAAGCCGGATTACTTCATGGAACTGCATCAGATCGACGTGATCGGTCTGCAGTCGCTGGAGGGACTGGTCGATCTGCGCGGCAGCAGCATCTTTGGTGCGGCCGTCGAACTTGGTCATCAGGAAAACCTTGTTGCGATAGCCGCCGGTCAGGGCCTTGCCCATCCGGATCTCGCTTACGCCGCCGTTGTAATCCCAGCAGTTGTCCATGAAAGTGATGCCGCGATCGATCGCCTGGCGGATAAGCTGAATCGATTCCTCTTCCGAGAGGGACGGTTTACCGATGTGGTATCCGCCGAGGCCGATCGCGGAGACGCGCTGGCCGGTGCGGCCCAGGGTTCGATAGATCATGCCGTTACTCTCCGGGGTATTCGTATCCGCGGGCAGTGCTGAGGCCAGCAATGGCTCTGTAGCAGCCGCGCCAGCGGCAGCTGTCGCCGCCTTGAGGAAATCTCTCCGGTCCATAGTTGCTCCTCTCCTGTTGGTTGTGGGTATAAATGCGAGCGTGGGCCCAAGTCAACGGGCGCGAATTTTCAGGCTTGACCTTTCTATCTTACTTCTCTGCCGAATCAAAGATGCAGGCGCTCGCGAAGCCATGCCAGCATCTGCGGCGAGATGCGCTGGAATGAAGCGAGATGAAAGCGCGGTCGCTCGAAGGGTGTGACGAAAAGAACTCGGTCCGCTTCTGCGAGCTGCACCATCGCGTCCATGCGTTTCAGCACTTCGGCAAATGATGGCTTCTGCTCGCTTGCCCGTCCTCCGGTAACCGCCAGGCAAAGGTCCGGATGAAGGTGCCTCAGAATGCGATTTGATTCGAAGATGAGGTGTTCTGCCGGCGGCTGCTTCTCACTGAATTGCGTCACAATTGATTCGAGTTCGTCATCTTCGGCCGTGATCAGAAAGGCGCGGCGCGCGCCCGCCGCCAGATAGCGTGCAGTGTCTGTTCCCTGCCCCGCTTCCGCCTCTTCCCATACCTGCGGGTCTTTGCCGTGGCCGTGGCTGGTGATCTTCACCGCCGTCCAGCCGAATTCCGGCAGCGCGCCGATGAGGCCGCAGACCAGAGCGGTTTTGCCCACGCCGCGCCCGCTGCCGCCAATAACAATCGTCACCATGAGC
>JAJZNH010000455.1 GCA_021811745.1 Acidobacteriota bacterium | reverse complement strand
GGTCCGCGGGCAAAGATCTGGCGCCTGCGCCGCCAATGGGCTGGAGCACGTGGAATCATTTTCATCACGACATTTCCGATGCCTTGATTCGCGCGCAAGCCGATGCAATGGTGTCGAGCGGCATGCGTGACGCCGGATATGTCTACATCAATATCGACGGTGGATGGGAAGGCGAACGCGACGCCAATGGCGTGCTTCATCCCAACAGTAACTTCCCCGACATGAAGGCGCTGGCTGACTACGTTCATTCCAAGGGCTTGAAGTTCGGCATTTATACCGGTCCCGGCCCAAAGACGTGTGGTGGCGCTGAGGCGAGTTACGGTCATGAATTACAGGATGCGAAGATGTTTGCCTCCTGGGGCGTCGACTTTCTGAAATACGACCTCTGCAGCTTTCGCGCAATCATGGCAAAGGAGTCCGGAGCGAATGTGCAGGACCGAACATCATCGAGTACCCGCGTAGGTTATTCAAAGGCGATGGCGTCAGAGCCCGATGCGGTTATAGAGAAATCGGATGCGATTATGGAAGCGGCCTACGAGAAGATGCACGAGGATCTGCTCGGGACAGGCCGGCCGATTGTCTTCAGCATGTGCCAGTACGGGCTGGCTAAAGTCTGGCGCTGGGGGCCCAGCGTCGGCGGCAATCTATGGAGGACGAGCGGCGATATCAGCGATAACTACAATAGCATGAGTCATAACGGCTTTGGTGAAGCGGGACTCTCGCGCTATGCGGGTCCGGGCCACTGGAACGATCCCGATTTCCTTGAGGTCGGGAACAAAGGCATGACCTTCAATGAGCAGCGGACGCACTTCAGCCTGTGGGCGATTTTGGCGGCGCCGCTCATCGCGGGCAATGATCTGACTCAGATGACGCCGGAGACCAGGAGCATCCTGCTGAACAAGGAAGTGATTGCAGTGGATCAGGACCCGCTTGGCAAAGCAGGCGACCGCGCTTATGAAGAGGGCCCGCTGGAAGTTTGGACGAAGCCTTTAAGCAGAGGCGATGTAGCGGTCGGGCTGTTCAACCGGCTCAGCGCGCCAACACAGATGACGCTCAGCCTGGAGCGCATCGGCTGGAGCGGCCAGGCTTCGGCGCGTGACTTATGGGCGCACAAGAATGTCGGCGCGATTCACGGGAATTACACCGTCATGGTGCCAGCGCACGGTGTTGTTCTGTTGCGCCTGAGCAAGAGGGGCAGCTAAGCATCTCTTGCAAAGTCCAGGGATTGAGGACTGCCTGGGATGGAGCGCATCCGTGCCCGGCGCTGTCGCGCATCCGCCTGTTGTAATCTGCCCCTATGGCGCTGGAAGCAACCTGGTATGCCAGTCGGCTAAGGCAGGAGCTGTGTGTGCGCAATCGCCGCTATGCGCAAGGCATGGCGCACGTTGAAAGTTACGGATCCTCGCCCGTCATCGTCTATGCGCCCGAAGGCGGTCGACATGGCAACTTTATTGACGCGGCCTACGCGGCAATCACGGCGCGTCCCGAGTGGATGCGCCGATTCGGCAAAATCCATGCTCAAGCCGCGCGGTCGCTGCCGAAAGCCGAGCGCCGCTGGCGGGAATTGGACTCCTCGATGAGCTCCGACGCGCTGCTGATGAATGTCTTCTGCACGCCCGGTGTGGCGGATTCGACCGCGGTGCAAAATATGCTCGGTGTCGAAGCCGGATCGGCCCCGGCCTTTGGCTGGAAAGCGCGCGTGCCTTTGACCAGCGGGCAATTCGACCGCACCGAAGTAGACATGCGCTTTGGGGCACTGCTGGTTGAAGCCAAGCTGACAGAGAGCGACTTCCAGACGCGCGAGGCCGCCATTGTGGAGGCATATCGGGACTTCGAGGAGGTGTTTGAGCGCGAATTGCTGCCGCGCGTTGAGATGCCGCCCAAGCGGCGAAAGGCGCGAACGGAATTTCCTGAAGATTACTCGCAGGAGTTTGAAAGCTTTGTAGATGAGGAGGCTGCGGCGCTGGGCCTTCTGCCGGAGCCGCAAATCGCAGCGAAGCCGGGCGCGACCGCTGCCGATGCCATAGATGTCGCCGAGCCCGGCTACGCGAGCTATCAGCTCATTCGCAACGTACTGGCCGCGCATGCCGCGCAGTGCAGCTTTTGCGTTTTACACGATGAGCGCCGGCCTGACCTGCGCGAGGAATGGTTTCGCGTCATGGCGGCAGTGAAGAGCGCCGATTTACGCACGCGTCTGAAGGTGCTCACCTGGCAGGAACTGGCAGCAGCGCTACCCGATGACCTGCAGGAATTTCTGGATGTGAAATACGGAATCGCCGCGCCCGGAAAAACAGTCTCTCCTGTGGAGGACATTCCGGATTTCGGCACATGATGCCATGAGCAGGCGGACGAGGGCTGCCACATCAATTGACACGCTTTGCTGCCGGAACTTAACCTGCATTTCGGAGCATTCTTTCCGCCATGACTTTCATCCACCGAGGCAGGACCGGTCCAGAACATCGAGGCACATCATGAAATTCGGATGGAAAGTACTCGCTTCCGCCTCCATGCAATCGCGGTTCTTATGCGTCTTCCTACTTTGCAGCTTCATGTTCTGCCTTTCAGCGCCTTCAGCATTTGCCGCCGGCCACTCTGAACAAACTGTGCAGGCAGGCGCTGCAACGGGCAAAGCAGAAATCATCGAGGCCCTGAATCAGAATTTTCCGTGCATGGAAAGGGTAACAGCCGCTATCGCAGCGAATGATTTCGAAGCAGTGAAGAGAGAATATCGGGAGTATCTGCGAACAGCAATGACTACCCGGTGTAAAGTCGTGCCCCCGCCGATGCCAGCCCACTCTAAAGGAGCCGCGGGTGTCTGGGTTCATCAAATTCACACCTCGAAAGAAGATATGGACGTCGCCATTGTTCAGGATGGAAGCGCGAAGAGCTTCTCGCTGAAATCAAAGCTGGCGGGCAAGGTGGAGACTTCCTCAGAAGGGCTGGTGCTGCGCCGGTCCGCGGGCCAGCAGGATGTTCTCATCGGCGGTTGGGGTCTTTCGTCTTTCACGAGCAAGGATCTGGAACTGACAACCGACGTGCCCACAGAACTGCTCATCTGCCTTCGCGCAGGTCCTACCGCCCTGATGAATGCCGGCAGTGAGCCGGTCCATGTCATCGTCAAGAAGCCATTCGAGCAGAGAATATCCCTGCTACCTCGAAACGCCGTTGAACTCAGCTCGCAGGGGGGCGCCGTGCGCATCAGCGACACGTCAATCTTCACGCTGCCGCCGGTTGAGTGATTCGCAGGACAACCATAAAGGACGAATGCAACTATGTCACAATCCAGGCCTCATTTGCACGGCATCATTACCGCCATGGTCACGCCGCTCAAGGATCAGCAGACCCTCGATCGCGCGGGACTGGAGCGGCTCATCGAACATCTGATTGCCGGCGGCGTGCACGGCCTGTTTCCTCTCGGCACCACGGGCGAGGCTGCCGCGCTGCCGCATGAGCTTCGCTATGAAATGGTCGAGATCGTCTGCCGCCAGGCCGCGGGCAGAGTTCCCGTCGTGGTCTGCGTCACTGACAATTCACTGGTGGAAGCGACGCGCCTGGCGCACAAAGCCAAAGAGTTCGGCGCCGTGGCCGTCTCTTCGGCTCCCCCGTTTTATTACGCAATCACCCAGGACGAGATCCTGCGCTACTTTGAAAAGCTGGCGCACGATGCCGGTATGCCAGTGCTGCTCTACAACGCGCCGGGCAAAGCTCACCACACCATCGAACCCACCACCGTGCAACGCGCCGCAGAGATCGAAAATATCATCGGCATCAAAGACAGCCGTCTGAACATGGTCTATTTCCACGAGGTGCGCGCGCGCCTTGCGGCCCGCAAGGACTTTACTCTGCTGATTGGCCCTGAGGAGTTATTGGCGGAGTGCGTCCTTTTCGGCGGCCATGGCGGCATGGCCGGAGGATCGAACGTCTATCCCCGCCTCTTTGTTGAGCTATATAACGCCGCGGCCGCCGGCGACATGGCTCGCGTGAACTCGATTCACCAGCAGGCAATGGCATTTTGCCGAGCC
>JAJZNH010000531.1 GCA_021811745.1 Acidobacteriota bacterium | reverse complement strand
GATCCGGTGGGGCGGGGGTGGGCATCCAGCCGCCCGATCCGCACCTTCGAGGACGCGGTGATCTTTGTTCTCGATGTAGAGAAGTGCCTGGCGCAGCTTGGTGAGCTGGACCGGCGGATGTTAAGCTGGATCGTGCTCCAGGAGGATACGCAGGCCGAGGCTGCGACACTGCTGGGAATGAGCGTGCGCGCGATCTCCTATAAATATCCAAAGGCCCTGGACCGGCTGACAGAGAAGCTGCTCAATGCCGGATTACTGATATTGCCACGCTGAATTCATTCGCAAGATCCAGTCAACGGAAGGGTGCGTACACGGATCGCCCCTCCGTTGGCGGGAGGTAGCGAACACGTCGGGTGTTCCGGCAATCCCCTCCTGAGAGTTCTTGTATCTTGAATTTCAGCGGCAACTGCCTCCAGTAACTTTTCAGTTCGTTGGAACGCCAACCCGCGGTTGTCTTCTCCCGGGACTTGCACGATTCACCGGCAAATGCCAAGTTGGCAGGATGAAGGACGCGTCTGTAATCCTGAAACATGCAGTCCAGTGAAATCCGGAGTTGATTTGACAGATTAGGAGTGGCTGTGCGCACGGCGAGGCTGCGAAAGATGAGCACCTCTCCCGCGTTGATTCGTCCGCAAACCCACTTGCCTTCCGCCACTGCGCGCGCCGGGATCTCCGGTACACGATGAGCCACTCCAACCTGTGCCCGGCATGGTGTGGTCGTCTTTCACTTCTTAAAACCTGACGCATACAATCGAAAAGTCGTCGTCTAGGCGTGTGCCGCCGTGAACACTCATGGAATGTTCGTAAAGAGATCTCAATTGAGACGCAGGCCCGGATGCAGGCTCGTTCAGATGCTTGATCATCTCTTCCCGAGTACTTATTTGCCCCTCGGGCAACTCGATTTCATAGCATCCATCTGAAAATACGTACACCCTTGAAGCAGGCGAAATCTGAACCGTTGCAGGAACATATTCAGTTTCGGCGAACAAGCCAACGGGCAAGCCCTGCGCATCCAGGTCCATTGCCCGGCCGGAATCCTCCATCAACACAGCCGGCGGGTGTCCGCCGTTGGCGTATCGGAGCACACGGTCATATTGATTGAAAACCCCATACCAGAGGGTGAAGTAAAGGCCGTACTGCTCATTCGCATGGAAGCGCGTGTTCAGCCTGGCAAGCACCTGATCGGGGTATCGGAAATCTGCGCCCGGCAGACATTGGGTGCGGATGGTATTCAGCACGGAAACAGAAAGCAGAGCGGGTCCGACTCCGTGACCTGAGACGTCCAGGAGATAAAAGGCAAAATGGGCATCGTCGATCCAGTGGTAGCCAAGTGAATCTCCTCCAAGCCGGGTCGAGGGGACGTAGAGCCAGTCGGACTGAAGAGTCCCGCTCCTGATGGGGGGCGGGATCAGCGATGCCACATAGCTTGCTGCATAAGCAAGCTCGCTATCCAGCGCTTCCTGGCTCTCGCGCAGGGCCTGGTACAACTGGCTCAATCGGTGATTTTGATTCTCCAACTGAACCTGTAGCCGCCGGATGTTCAAGTGGGTTCTGACGCGAGCCTCCACTTCCTCAAATTGAAATGGCTTGCTGATGTAATCAACGCCGCCTGCTGCGAACGCTTTGACTTTGTCGATGGTTTCATGAAGCGCGCTGATGAAAATGATGGGAATCTCCTTGAGGCGATCAATCTGCTTCAGGCGGCGGCAGACCTCGAATCCATCCATCTCCGGCATCATAATGTCGAGAAGAATGATGTCTGGCGGGTCCGCTTCGGCAAAGCGAATCGCCAGCTTCCCGCTCGGAACGGGACGGACGATGCATCCCTGCTCTTTGAGCATTCCTCCAAGCACCTGAAGATTGGCGGGGGTATCATCGACGAGAAGCACGTTCGCTGGACTCTCTGTGGAAGTGGAGCGCATGGGAGTCAATCGCCTCCTTTTAGCAGATCGAAGAGCTTCTCATATTGGAATTCGATCGCCAGATTCCGCAATGCGCGGGCAAGTTGCTCATCCTGTGATTCCGCCTGATCGATCAGTGTCAACAGGCGGTCCTGGTACCCACCGGCTAACGCTTCCCGCATTTCATCCAGAAGGTGTTGCGGCAGCTGTGAGAGCGACGCGGCGGTCAGATTGATTGCTCCTGTTTGGATCTGGCCGGCATCTTCGACCTCTTCTTCCGTATCGAGATATTCAATATGAAGCCAATGGGAAAGCTTCTGAAATAATTCATCCTGCTTGAAAGGTTTACCGATGAAATCGTCGGCTCCGGTCTGTCGAACCTGTTCCCGGTTCTCGTCGAAGACGCTGGCGGAAACCGCAATGATCGGTGTACTGTAACCCTTTTCCGTGGCCTTGATAAGACGAGTGGCTTCGTAGCCGTCCATAACCGGCATGCGAACATCCATGAGGATCAGATTCGGCTGCCACTCCTCAAATAGCTTCACTGCCTCAAGACCGTTGCAGGCTTCGCGCGTAGCAAACCCGGCAGACTGCAGCATCTCGCGGACAAAACGCCGGTTTTCTTCCTTATCGTCCACAACCAGAATCCGTTGGGTAGGCTGACCGGGGCGCAAGACAAACACCCGGCGCGAGGGCCGCGCGGATTTTTCAATCTCACCAGCAAACTCCCGCGCATCAATCTCGAAATGAAACAGTGTGCCTTTTCCGATCTGGCTGGTGAATGTGATGTCTCCGCCCATGAGGCGAACGAATTCGCGACTGATTGCCAGACCGAGGCCGGTCCCACTCTCTGAAGCTACGCCCGCTTCTGCCTGCTCGAAGTATTCAAATATCTTGCCGAGATCTTCCGGCGCAATCCCAGCACCGGTGTCTTCGACCTCGGTGATCAGTCGCAGGCTGTCGGCATCGCCTTTCTTTGCAGCCATGCGCAGGGCGATTCCCCCTTGCGCAGTAAACTTTACGGCGTTGCCGAGCAGATTGATCAGGATCTGCCGCAGCTTTCCTACGTCGGCCAGAACGAAGCGCGGTAGATCATCTGCCATTTCCACCGTGAACAGGAGGTTCTTCTGTTGAGTGCGGATCTTGAACATCATCGCCAGATCGTCAATCAGGTCATGAAGGTTGAAAGCGACCGGGTTCACAACCGTTCGTCCCGCTTCGATCTTCGACATTTCCAGAATGTCGTTGATCAAGGCGAGAAGGTGCTCGCCACTCCGCCCAATCGTGTTCAGCGATTCGCGCTGCTGCGGCGTGAGAGCCGGATCGCGTTGCATGAGTTGCGTGAATCCCAGGATCGCGTTCATGGGCGTTCGAATTTCATGCGACATGTTGGCCAGGAAAGTGCTCTTGGCTCGGCTCGCCGCTTCCGCAGCCTCTTTCGCTTCGCGGAGTTGTTCCTGGGCCTCTTTACGCAGCGTGATGTCTTCGATCGTGCCGTCAAAGCATTCGCACTCGTCCCGCTCACTTTGGACGACCCTGGCCGAGATGCTTCCCCAGATTGGCGTGCCATCGGTCTTCTTCAATCGCAATTCCACCCCTGCAACCTGACCTTCCGCCATAAGGCGATCGGAGAGGGCCTGCCAATCTCCCGCGTCCATGCACAGATCCGACGGCTTGCTCGTCATGAACTCTTCAAGAGATATGTAGCCGAACATACGGGCGGCGGCCGGATTGGCCGTAATAAAGCGGCCGGGCGTTCCGGTCGTAGTCCGGTACAAGCCTACCGGCAAATTGGAGATCAAGGTGCGGTAGCGTTCTTCACTCTCGCGAAGCGCCTCTTCCGCCCGCTTGCGCTCTGAAATATTCGTAACCATGGCAAAGGCGCCTGTCTTTCGGCCGCTTTCGTCAAACAGAGGGTTCGCGTGGAAGATACACGGGACCAGTGATGCATCCGGCCGGGAAAGAAGAATCTCGTAGGCCCCGCCTTTGCCCTGGGCGCGGCGCTTCACCTCTTCGCGAAAAGTGGCTGCGTTCTCCTCGTTAACGAAATCGAAGATGCTCCTGCCGATGATTTCCTCGCGGGGCCTGCCTAAAGTAGCGCACATGGCATCGTTGACAGCGGTT
>JAJZNH010000169.1 GCA_021811745.1 Acidobacteriota bacterium | reverse complement strand
TTCCGATCTAGTTCGCCCATAAGCAGCACATCGTTGTGACGGCGCGGATCGGTGGCGATCACCTTGTTGAGCAGTGCCTGGGCTTCCGCAGTCCGGTCCATGAGGCTGTAATCCTGAGCGATGCCGGAAAGCGCATCGAGCGAGCCCGGGTTCAGCCGGAGTCCGTGATTGTAGGCATCGAGCGAGAGCTGAAGCCGCGACGCCAGCCGGGCCGCGTACCCCAGCAGGAACCAGAGCTGCGGGTCGTTTGGAGCCGCCTGGGCAGCGCGTTGTGCGTAGTCGACCGCCTGCGCCTTGTCGCCGTGCTGGAGGGCAAGCTGGGCCGCGCGCGCCAGGCGCGCGTTCTGGATGTTCGATCCCCAGCCGAGCGATTGCGCAGCCTGCGGAGATGGAGATGTGGTTGGCGCCGGTTGCGCCTTTCCCTTGGATTTCTGCGCGGGGGCGGGCGTTACCTGATAGATCTGCGCGGAGACGGCGGTTGCCAACCAGGCGCAGACGAACAGCCATGCAATGGTCGCAATATGTGGTCTAGCGTTCAAAAGGAATCACCAACCCTGCAATTCACGTTGATGGGTTGGATTCTCGGAAGCAGTCGAATGTTGGCTCGATGAAAATGAAGGGGTCAGAATTTGCGCCGGATGGAATTTGCTATTCGGATTGAGCCGAGATCCGGCGAAGCAACCATGCACGGGCAATTCTCAATCGAACGTATGTACGAACTTTCACAGTCCTTCAACCCTCTGTTTGGTACCGAGAAGCTACGCATCACCCTAGGCCTGCCGAGTGAAAACTTTGACTCAAGAACTGTCTGGAGAGGCATCAGTGCAGAAATCCGAGTTTGCCGAATCGCCGCAGCGCCCAATGCCGCTCAGTTTCATTCTGCTGGTGGCGGTGGCGGTTCATGCGCCTTTGCTGCTGATGAAGCTGCCTTTAGGGTCGTACGACACCAATTTCCACATTTTTTTTGCGTCGCATTATCTGCACCATTGGTTCAATCCCTGGAACCCGAAATGGTACGCGGGCTTCTCGCAAACCACTTATCCCCCCCTGCCGCAGCAGTGGATCGCGGCCATTTCCCCCATTTTCGGGCTGGAAATGGGGTATATGGTCGTCCAATTCGTGGCTATTTTGCTCCTGGTTGTGGGTGTGTACCGGTTCGCGAAGCTATGGGTGAGTCCACGGGCGGCCTCGTTTGCGGCTCTGGCCACCGTATTTCTAGGTTCCGAGAGTTTTTTGGTCTACTCCGCCGGCCAGTTGGGCACCACCTCCGCGGCTCCGCTCTATTTGAATGCCCTTCCATATATGTATGAATGGGTCCGGCACGGACGTGGGCGCTCGTTCCTGAAGGCGTTTGCCTTGTTTGCTGCGGCTGCCGCGGCCCATCATGCCACGCTGCTGTTCGGATCCTTTTTCTTCGCTCTTCCGGTGCTGGCGCTGGCCTACTTCGATCGCACTGAGGGGGAGCGGGTTTCAACCTCGGCGTTCATCGCCCGCACGGCGGCGATCGTGCTCACTGTTACTGCGGCCATCATCGTCGTGCTGCTGCCCTTCTGGATTGCGCTGATCCACTATCCGGTGACGCAGACGCCGATTCCGCACCCCAGCCGCGCCAACTACATTCTGAGCCCGCAATGGGGTTTGAATTACTTCATCGTGCCCTACGGCGCGATGATTCTGGCGCTGCCTTTCATCTTTTTGCGGGGTTCAACCGAGCCCCGGCTGCGGCCCCTGCTGTTCGGTTTTTGGGTGGCCTTCATGCTCGGTCTTGGCGGCACCACGCCGGTGGGCCCGATTTTGCTGCGCCGCGCCTTTGAAGTGCTGACCATGGAGCGCTTCAGCTACTGGGCCACTTTGCTTGCGCTGCCGTTCGTTGGACTCCTGGTCTCGGAACTGGTGGCGCGTTATCGCGTCCGCGCGGTGGTGCCGATTTCCATTCTGGCGGCTCTCACTTGTGGATTGGCCGTGGCCTGGTCCACCTACCGGCCGGCCGATGGCGGGATGCAGAGCATCGATTCCAAGTCGGTCGCCAACTGGCTCGATCGCGATGGCCACGACCGGTACCGCTATGTGACGCTGGGTTTTGGCAACCAGATTTCGCGCCTGGCGCGGCTGACCGATGCCAACAGCGTAGATGGGGAATGGAACTCCGGACGCATGTTGCCGGAGCTGACCAAGTACGGCGGCGGCTCGCTGAGCAACTCTAAATACTTCAACAAGGCCGGTCTCGATGCCCTGCGCGCGATGCTGATGCATGCCGATCACTACGGGCTTAAATGGGTGATCGTGCGCGATCCCTACTACAATCCGCTACTCTCGTTCGCAGGTTGGCGCCCTGCTGACCACCTGGATGACAACACCATCACCATCTGGAGCAAGGACGGTATTCCGCCTGCCACGCCCGTGAATGCGCCGCAAATGCCGCCGCGTTGGCAGGGCGTCATGTGGGGGATCTTCCCATTCGGAAGCAGCATTTTCGCGCTCCTGGCCGTGCTGATTCCGCAAAAGAGACGCGTGAAAAGCAGCGAAGAGGCTTCTATCGCCGCCGATGAGACGCTTCTGACCGGGAGGCTGGCCTCGTGAAGAGAAATGGATATCTGCTCGCCCTGCTGCTTGGCGCCGCCACGGTGGCGCTGATCGTGATTGGAACCCTTCGCCCTGTGCACGCGGCTTTGGCCTACGCCGGAGGTCAGGGGCTCGCGCCTTCGCCCTCCACACCCGAGCTTGCGGCGCGCAACCTGGCCGGCGAGATCCAAAACCACCAGTGGAGCCGTGCTTACAACAGTCTCGCGAACAAGGCTGAGTTCAGCGAGCCGGAATTCGAACACGACCTGACTGGCTATTATCAGAGCCTGCGCACTTACGCGACGCTCGATCGGTTTGAGGTCCGGCCCCTCCGCGCCTCTGACAGCGATGCCGATATCCGGCTCAAGTTCTACTGGTCGACCGTTCTCGGCACATCCGAAAGCTCGCGCGACCTGCACCTGGTGCGCAATGGCGACCGCTGGCAGGTGGACTGGCCGCTGGTGATGAAGCCCTCGGTGCCGCCGCAGGTCATCCCCGTGAATTACCTGCGCTGGGACGTGATCTATCCCGGCGCAGGCGAAGACTGGGCCGCGCAGAGCGTCGAGTCTCCGCATGTTCGCATCGTGGATATGCACCCGGTGCAGCGTGCCGAAGGGGTGGTAATCCTGGGTGAACTGCTGAATGATGATGTGGTGCCCGCCTACGTGTCGGTCTCTGCCACGCTGCTCTCCAAAGACCAGAAGCCGATCGCCACCGAAGGCAGTTTCGACAAGATCCAGCATGTGCTGCTGCCCAAGCAGGTGACGCCCTTCTTGATCGCATTTCCCGATGCGCAACTCTCCGATGTGGCCAGTATCCGCATGGATCCGTTTTCGACGCTGGTTCCGGCGTCGGCGGATCCGGTGATTGCGATCGATAATGAGCACCTGAATCCGGCCCCGGATCCTTCGCTCACAGGCCAACTCATCAACCAGAGCGGGCAGGTCGTGAACGTGGCTCACGTGCTGGGCACCTTCTACGACAAGTCCGGCCAGGTGGTCTGGGTGGCCGATGAATACGTCGATCGCGCCCTGCTTCCGCAAACCCCGGTGGCGTTCGATGTCAAGATTCCCGAAGATATGGCCCGCAATATCAGCAGCGAACGCACGGTGGTCGCTTCCTATTCCGATACCTCGGGAGGATCGCTGTGACACGGAAGCTCCTGCTCCTGCCCGGGGTACTTGCGTTAGCGTCCTCTTCCCTTGCCTTCGCGCAGGGGAGCCTGACGCTGCCCGCGAAGGTTGCGGCCGGTAGCGCCTTCTCAATAGCAACGGCGGGCAGCGGCAACGGCACGCTCTACATCGTTGGCCTTGGCCAGACCATCAAACGCAATGTCCAGTTGGGATCGACGGTAAACCTTGCTGCCGGGACGCTCTACAACGCCGGCCAGTATCTGGTGATTCTGACCGGCAACGGTCCCGCTCCAACGGAATCGCTTACCGTCACCCCCGCTACCACACCGGCGGACCTGAGCTTTC
>JAJZNH010000877.1 GCA_021811745.1 Acidobacteriota bacterium | reverse complement strand
GCGCAACCCTTGTCGTAATTCTGGAAACCATCCGAGTTATCCGGACGAATACCGCAGCCGAAGCGTCCTGCTCCGCGCTTGTCGACGCAGTCCTTCAAGGCGACTGTAACCAGGTTTCCAGGCAGGCCGAGGCGGAAGTTTGTATATCCAACCTCACGCATCTTGGTCATCAGTCTGCTCATGATTGCCTCGGCTTGCGACTTAGTAATCAGGCCGTAATGAATGGCGATACCGTTCACCCATAAGAAATAGTAGTCATGGAGTTGTCCGTCGGCGCTGCGCCATCCGCCCAGGACGCCGGTGTCCGGATCGTAGAAGTGCTTATAGTAAATCGCGCGTATCTTCTCCGCGGCGGCCAGGTACCGCGTTACGTCTGCTGATTTGCGCATCCTTTTCGCCATCACGGCCATATCCTGCAGAGCGCGATAAGCCAAGGCATTGGCATAGGCATCTTCGTATCCGAAGCCGATCGTATCCCACCAATTGGATGGTCTGAATTTGGGCGTTCCATCAACCCAAATGCCGGAGTTCCCACTGATGCTGTACTTGATCAAACCATCACCATTGGTGTCGGTGGCTAACATGGTTTCCGCCCATTCCTTTATGCCATCGTAGTTCGCTGCCAGCCATGCCTCACTCTGTCCCCCGCGAACGCAGTCACCTGCGGCAATCAGGAGAGAAGGAAAGGTATCCGAGAAAGGAGAGTGGCCGGTAGTCCATGGACGCGGAGGCAGGCCATATGCCGTTCCGCCCGCCAGGGCCCTGTTCAGCGTCTGCTGCACAATATCAAGCGCCGTCAGGCCCTCTGCCAAAGGTGGCGTGAGCGCCGCAATGTCGGCGAATTCGTAGTAGCAGAATGCGCAGGTATCGCTAGCTGTATTATTGGCCAGCGCCGGATAAGCCGGATTAAGCTGAAGCGCGTTGAGCCAGTTGCGGCGAAACGCATCAAAGCGGGTGTCGCCACTGATTCCTGCCACCTCGGGATAGATGGCTGTAATTTCAAGCGTATAGGTGACCAGCTTGTCCTTTGAAGTTGCACAAGGAAGCGAGAGTAATGCATTCGGCTGATGATAAGTTGATTTGTAAGTCAATCCGATGTCACTCATGTTTGTGGTAAGTCGCATTGCACCCTGACACGGAAAGTGCATCAATGCCGGAGCCGCCAACAGTTTGTCTTTTCGGAGCAATCCAAGGACGGTACTGGGAACTTGTGAAAGATTGAATCGAAATACGATTGGAACGGCTTCGGTATCCGCCGACCACCGCGACGTGAGAATGATCCTCTGTGTCGTGAACTCAAACGTCCACGCGGCAGGGGCATTTGTGCCCGCCGTTGCATATCGATATTCAACTCGGAGCATTCCGCCTGAACGGAAGCTGGATGCCAGGAAGTTACCGGCTGCGCTGGTGGAATCGACGATGTTGGCCCCGAGTTCGCCTTTTCCCAGGCCATCGATTCTGAGGCTTATGAACTGTGGCGCAACCGGCGATAGTTGAATCTCCATCCAGTCCGAAACAAAGTGCAAATTTGCCCCGGCTTTGCCGGCAATCTCAGCAGCAAGCGAATTCCGGGCGCTAAATGCCGCGGTTGCCATTCCAACTGTTTTCAAGAAATCCCTGCGTCTTAACACCTCACGACTTCCTTTCTTCGCGGCAAGCACCGCTGCGTCCACCAACTCCCCAGTGTCAGATGGCACTTCCGAGATCGCCTCTTCCGTCGCAGGGTTAAGCACAGGACGCATAGTCTTCCCAGACACAAAGTCGCCGTCGATCAACATGTTGTACCGGCGAATTGTCTTAGTTATCTCGCTTGTTGCGCTCATGGGAAGACTCCTTGTCAATGCACGCCGCAGTCAACGTGGAGAGCCGGAACGCCTGATTGACGGGGGAAGAGTTGTTCCTTAACTCATTCGGGTCTATTTCGGCGATGCCAGCACAGCCACCTGGAGCGGTCCCAGCGATACTGTCGTGACACCGCTTCTGTCGGAGATCAAGTCCTCCATTGGCCGTGGCAGATCTACACTGCTGTGCGGACCCTCGGTCAGGTTGAGCAAGAAGTAATAGTTTGCATTCGCATCTTCCCGGCTGACGACCTCTACGCCGTACGGTGCGGGGATAAGCGGAGCAAGATGCGCTGCCGCGCCTACGATGCGCGCCAGCTCCTCATGAAAACTGTTTTCGGCGCAATCCGTGCCGATATAAAAGACCCATCCGCGGCCATAACGATTCCGGGTTATCGCCGGCAGTCCTGCCATGCGTCTGCCCCGGTACGTGGCGATCGTCACCGCCCCATGGAGCGTCAGCGCTTCGAGCGTCGTGCGCGGGCGAAACACGGTCTGGCTGCCATT
The DNA here is from genome assembly GCA_021811745.1 of Acidobacteriota bacterium. The sequence goes on along the minus strand of JAJZNH010000877.1, from coordinate 1,692 downwards.
GAACACAATGCCGAGTTCTGAACGCAACTGGTCGTCCAGCATTCCCGGACCATATTCCACCAGGTCCAGGTTCGATTTCGCGACGACGCCTGCAATCTCCTCAAAGACACCGGGGGAAAGCACGCGTCTCATGCTGTTATTCGTGTTCTGCGTTCCGGCGCGGTAGTTCAGCACCAGAACCCCGCCGCCATTCACAAATGAGCGCAATCGTCCGGCGGTGGCGTCGTCCACCAAGTGCAGGGCGGGCGCGACGATGATCTTGTAGGGCGAGAAATCCGCCGACAGCGGGACAATATCAATGTTGCGCTGCAACACTTTGAAGCCGGAATAATACCGGATGGCTTCACTGTCGTAGTGGCGCTCCGGCAATCCGATGTCCCAGAATCCTTGCGCGAATTCGTTTACATAGTCGTATAAGAGCGCAACGTCTGAGACCGTGACGGCTCCGGCAAGGCGCGGCCCCAGATGTGAAAACTCCTTGTTTAGCTGGTCGAACACCGATTTATCCGGATTGATGGTGCCGTCAAAGCACTTGATGAACGACGGCCGAAACTGCTCCGCACCAGCCAGCGGGCGGCGCCACTCGAAAAAGAGCTGGCCGTGGCTCCCATGCGCCATATCGATGTATGCCTGCAGGCGCAAGCCTTCATGGAGCGCGTTGGCCGGCACATAGGCGTTCTGCTCCGCGCAAAAGAATCGCTGATGTGGCCCCGCGCAACGGCAAATATCATGGTTGAACCCGGAGATATACTGCCGCTGAAATTCACTGAGCCCCGGCGCACTATTGTAGTTATCCCACGCCGCCGCGTCCAGAAACTCCGCTCCCGCGAAGACATCCACGGACCAGGTGACGGCGGGCCAGTTTGTGCAGATGAACTGATTGACGGCGTTCTGCCGCAGAATCGCTGTCTGGCGGCGCAGATGATTGAGATAGGAGTCGGAAAAGAAGCGGCGATAATCGAGTGTGATCGCAGGTTGCCAGCCACTTTCAGCTGAGTTTGTCGGGAAATGAATCTGCGTCCAGCCAGAGTATTCGTTACTCCAAAATGCGCCGTTCCATGACTTGTTCAGGGCATCGATCGTGCTGTACTTCTTCTGAAGCCAGCGTTGAAAAGCCCGCTCGCAATTGGGATCGTAGCAGCCGAATGGCGCTCCCGGCTCGTTGTCAAGCTGCCAGCCGATGATTCCCGGATGATGACCGTAATGTTCGCCCATGGCCGCGACGATGCGCGCACAGGCATCGAGGTAATCCGGGCTGTTGACGCAGTAGCCTTTTCGTCCGCCATAAGTAAATGGACCAATCGCATTTGCGCCCAGGACGTCCGGGTGCTGCTGGTATAACCAGGGCGGAACAGAGGCCGTCGGTGTGCCAAGAATGACATCGATCCCGTAGCGGTTGGCTATGTCGATGGCGCGGTCCATCCAGGCGAAGTCGAACTTGCCTGGCGCCGGTTCGAACCGCGACCATGCGAACTCGCCCATGCGGACGGTGTTCAGCCCTAACTCGTGCATCTGTCGGAAGTCAATTTCCCACTCTGACGGCTCCCACCACTCTGGGTAATAGGCGGTTCCCAAAAAGTAGTGATCCCATGGGCCACGCTTGTTCTGACCAGTCATAGCCGCGCCCGATGGCTCCAACTCAGCCAGCATCCCAGGATTCGCGAATGCGCTCACAGCGCCAATTCCGGCCAG
>JAJZNH010000103.1 GCA_021811745.1 Acidobacteriota bacterium | reverse complement strand
CATTTTCTTTCGTGGTAAATGCCTGGCTGATCAGCTTCGAGCTGTCGGCCAGATTCGGCAGAGTGGAGCTGGTCGTCAGCCCGTTTGCCGTCGTTACCTTGAGGTGATGTGCCGCGGCGACCTTGTCCAGGCTCGTCTGCTGCGCTTCGTTTGCCAGCTGGCGGGCATAGGCCACTGCTTCCTGCTGTTCCTGCTGCTTTGTCAGGATTGCGACAATCGCGTCCTTCACCTCGGAGAGCGGCTTGATATGCGCTTCCTGTTTCGCCTGGCACTTGATGATATGGAATCCGTACCGCGTGTGCACCAGCCCGGAGATCTGGCCCGGCTGCAGCGCAAAGGCCGCCTTGTCGAAGGACGGCACGGTCGCCCCGTGCTTGATCCAGCCCAGTTCGCCGCCCTGGGTCTTGCTGCCCGGGTCATCCGAGTACTTCTTCGCCAGCGCCGCGAAATTCTTCCCGTGGTCGGCCTGCACTTCCTTCAGAATCTTCTCCGCTTTGGCCTTCGCCTGCGCGACGGCCGCCGGGGTGGCATTGGCGTTTACCGAGATCAGGATGTGCCGTACCTTGACCTCCGCGTCCACCTTGTACTGCTGCTGGTTCTGGTTGTAGTACTGCTGAATCACCGAATCGGCTACCTGCGGCGCTCCGCCCGGCAGGTCCTTGTCGGTGAAATCCACGTAAGCTACCGTTCGCGTCTCCGGATCGGCATCCTTGTAACGAGCCGCATTCTGCTGGAAGAACGCCTGCAGCTCCGTGTCCGTCGGATTGATCGTTTTGCGCAGCTTGTCCGTGCTCAGCACCGCATACTTGAACTGCACCTTTGTCGCCTTGTTGCGGTAGTAGTCGCGCACCGCCTTGTCGGAGACCGTCGCGCCCGCGGTCACCAGATCGCGCAGCCGGTCGGCCACGATCTGCTCGCGAACCTCGTTCTCGAACTTCATGGTGGAGATGTGGAAGTTATCCGAGATGAACTGCGCGTAGGCCTGGGTGCCGATGAACTTGCCGTCCGGAAACAGGTACTCGCCCCACACTCCGGAATGCAGATAGTTCCGCACATCGGCGTTGGTAGCCCTGATCCCGAGTTTGTGAGCCTCGTCCAGCAGAATCCGCTGCTGGATCACCTGCTGGCTCGCCTCCTGCATCAGCATCGGCATCAGCGCGCTGGGAATCTGCTGCCCCTGCATCATGCGCGTCGCCACATCCTGCACGTCCTGTACGGAAACGCTGTCCTGCGCCGGCAGGAACCGGCCGAGAATGCCGCCATGCCGGATGCTTGCGTAGGTGGTGGAGCTGGATGCCGTACCGCTGAAGATACCGGGCACAAGGAAGATCACCATCAGAATGCAGGTCACTCCGATGATGACTCCGAAAATAATCTTGGTGATGCGGGTGTCTTTCTGCAGAAAACGAATCATGGATGGGTTAAAGCCTTTTCTGTGCCTTCTCTGCCGCGTCGTCGCGCGGCCAGGGCCGCTGTTGGCGTAGGTCGCCCTGGTACCGGCGATTTCCCCGATGCCGCGGAAACTTTGTATAGTATAACCGCGTTCACCCGGGCCCCGCGCAGGGGCCGCAACCGATCGCCTCCCCGCGCGTCAATACCTACAGTGGAGTGCGTCTCCTCATGCTGATCCGCAGAAATTCCGACATTCCTTCCTCTGAAATCACCCCGAAATCGGTATTCATGAACCGCCGCGCCTTTATGGCCGCGGCTGCCGCCGGAGCCGCCGCCATTGCCGGCGATCGCGCCCTGAAAATGATGCGCCCCTCGGAGGTCGATGCCGCCGAGGTGCTCAAAACCGTCCCCAGCAAGCTCTCCACGCCCGGTCTCACCCCGACTTCCTTCTACGACATTACCCACTACAACAACTTTTATGAATTCGGCGTCAGCAAGACTGACCCCTCCGAAAATGCCTGGCGTCTGAAAACCCGGCCCTGGTCCGTTCAGGTGGATGGACTGGTAAAAAAGCCGAAGACCTTCGACATCGACACCCTGCTCAAGCTCCGGCCGCTGGAAGCCCGCACCTACCGCTTCCGCTGCGTGGAGGCCTGGAGCATGGTCATTCCCTGGATCGGCTACTCGCTCTCCGAACTCATCAAACAGTGCGAGCCACTCTCGTCCGCCAAATACGTCGAGTTCATTTCTCTCGACGATCCCAAAGACGAGCTGCTGCCCTTCAACGCCGGTATCCAGTGGCCCTATACCGAGGGCCTCCGCATGGACGAAGCCATGCACCCGCTCACCCTGCTGACCTTCGGGCTCTACGGCCAGGTTCTTCCCAATCAGGACGGGGCGCCCGTCCGCATCGTCGTTCCGTGGAAATACGGCTTCAAATCCGCCAAATCCATTGTGAAGATCCGCTTCGTCAAAGATCAGCCCCTCACCACCTGGGTTCGCGAAGATTCCCACGAATACGGCTTTTACTCCAATGTCAATCCCAACCGGCCGCACCCGCGCTGGAGCCAGCGGCGCGAACGCATCATCGGCGCCCCACTCTGGCACCAGTGGCAGCCCACCCTCATGTTCAATGGCTACGCCGATCAGGTTGCGTACATGTACAAGGGCATGAACCTGATGAAGGACTATTGAGCGATACTGATTGCTGAACCCCACATCCCCGAGGCCCCCTGATTCGATGAAGCAGCGCTGGATCGTCCTGCTCAAAGTGCTCGTGCACGCCGCGTGCTTTGGCCCCATTGCGTGGCTGCTGTGGCTGGTTTATCAGTCCGCCACCACCAATCCCGGCGCGCTTGGTCCGGATCCGACCCACACTGTCACCTTCTTCACCGGCAAGGGAACGCTCCGCCTGCTGGTCATCACCCTCGCCATCACGCCCATCCGCCGCCTGATCCCGCGCCTCGCCTGGATCGTCCGCTTCCGCCGCATGCTCGGCCTTTACGCGTTCTTTTACGGCTGCCTGCACCTCATGACCTACGTCTGGCTCTACGCGGATTTCAGCCTGACCGCCATGGTCCGGGACATCGCTATTCGCCGCTTCATCACTGTGGGGATAGCCGCCTGGCTGCTGATGTTGCCCCTGGCCCTCACCTCCACCACGTGGTCCATCCGCAAGCTCGGCGGCAAAAACTGGAACCGCCTCCACCGGCTTACCTATCTGGCGGCGATTGCCGGGCTCATTCATTACTGGTGGGGGGTCAAAGCCGGGGTCCGCACCCCGCTGGAGATTACCATTGTGCTTGCCGTCCTGCTTTTCGCGCGGCCGCTGCTGGCTTGGCGATCCTCCATGCAAAAGCGAGCCGCAGGCCGCGTCCCCGTCAGCTGAAGCGCTCCGGCGGCAAACGCGGAGCCTTCCGATTGGCTGTGTACCCGTTGTCGCCCTTCGCTGTACCCTGTTGCCAGAATGACCGAGTCCGCCGCCCAGCAGATCGACGTCCTCCGCGAGAAGATTCGCCACCACGAGCACCTCTACTACGTTCTCGACGCTCCCACCATCTCCGATGCCGAGTTCGACGACCTGATGCGCCGGCTTCAGCGACTGGAAGCCGAGCATCCCGATCTCGTCACGCCGGACTCGCCCACCCAGCGCGTTGGCGGCAAGCCCAAAGAGGGCTTTCCCAAAGTCGATCACTCCCGCCCCATGCTCTCTCTCGACAACGTGATGAGCGAGGAGGAGCTTCGCGACTGGGACCGTCGCGTCCGCCAGCTCGCCGGAGAAAGCAACCACATCGGGTATGTGTGCGAATACAAGATGGACGGTGTCTCCATGGCGCTCCAGTATCGCGAAGGAGCGCACGGAGCGGCGTATCTGCAGCGCGGCCTTACTCGCGGCGATGGAACCACCGGCGAGGATGTCACCACCAACGTTCGCACCATCCGTTCCATCCCGCTCTCGGTTTCCGCCACCGCGCTGGAGCAGGCCGGAATCCCGCCTGTCTTTGAAGTTCGCGGCGAAGTGGTGATGCCGCTCGCCGCCTTCGAGCGAGCCAACGCAGACCGCGAAGCGCAGGGCCTGCCGCCCGCCGCCAATCCACGCAACTTCGCCGCCGGAACCATCCGCACTCTCGAGCCCAACATCGTTGCCCAG
>JAJZNH010000364.1 GCA_021811745.1 Acidobacteriota bacterium | reverse complement strand
CCGTGCCTTCGCTCAATCCGGTAGCTTGCGCAATCTCGCTCAACTCCTGCTCTTCCACAAACCGCAGCAGAAACACCGTGCGCTGCCGGCCGCTCAGAGTCGCAACCGCCTGCCACACTTGCGCCACCTGCTCCCGCGCCAGCAGCTGCTGCTCCGCCGATCTCTCCCCGCTCGGAAGCCACTCACTTGCATCCTCCAGATCCACCGCGTTGGTCTGCGCACGGCGCCAGAACTGGAATCTCCGGTTGCGCCAGTGGTCCTTCTCCAGGTTGATGGCAATGCGCATCAGCCAGGTCAGCGTGCTCGAATCCCCGCGGAAGCTCTTCCAATTCTTGTGCGCTCTCAGGAAGCACTCCTGAGTCAGCGTTTCCGCCAGATCAGGGTCGCGCGTGGATGCCAGCAGGAACCGGAAGATCTGCTGCCGGTGGCTCTGGACAACAGCCGAAAACTGCTCTGCGGCAATCTCTTCTGCCGTAGCCATAGTCATCGTTTCCAATGCGGTACCGGCTGCCATCACTTTGGTAGACGCCCGCATGGTTAGGGAGTTTACAGGTATGGCTCAAATTCCTCAATATGCGCCTGCGGCCCGGTCGAGCCCGAGCCGGAGCCATGGCGGCAGAATATGCTCTCCTGGCCCGGTCGAGCCCCCGTGGGGCCCCTCAGGCGCGGCCTTCCCACGGATGGGTATAATGAGATGTTTCAAAACATGGATGTAGAACGAACGCCGTAAAAAATCCCTCGACCGTGTCCGTAAAGCATCTTTTGTGGGCCGATCGAACATACGCGCCGGAAAAAGCACGCAAGGCGCACTAGCAGCGACCAGCAACTTGCAGCAGGACCGGGAATGCTGTATCCCGAAGGCGCAACCTTCAAGCCGGCGCCCCAGGGAGCGGCGATCCGTCTGCGTTCACAACCGCACCAAACATGGAAGGAACAACGGCATGGAGAGAACTTCGATGATTACCCGGCGAACTTTTGTCAATGGCCTTGCCGCCGGCGTGGCAGGCTCGGCATTCGCGTCCACAGCAAAGAGCTATGCCCAGATCATGGGCGCAAACGACCGTCTGAACTTTGTCATCAACGGAGTGAACGGCCGCGGCTACGCGCATCTTTCCGCGCTGCAGGCAAACGCCAAAACAGCGCGCGTGGCCTATTTCTGCGATCCCGACAACCACGTGCGCGCCCGGTTCGCCGCCAAAGCGCAGCAGGTGCTCGGCTACGCGCCCAAGTCCGAGCAGGACTTCCGCAACGCACTGGCTTCCAAGGAAGTTGACGCCATCACCGTTGCCACGCCCGACCACTGGCACACGCCCCTGGCGGTGCTTGGCCTGAAGGCGGGCAAGCATGTTTATGTCGAAAAGCCCTCCAGCCAGAATCCCCGCGAAGGCGAGTTGCTGGTCGAGGCCCAGAAGAAATACGGCAAGTGTGTGCAGGTCGGCGATCAGCAGCGCTCCTCGGACTACACAAGAGAAATGATGCAGAAGATTCACGACGGCTTTATCGGAAAGCCCTACATGGCCAAGGCGTGGTACGCCGCCACCCGCGGCTCGATGGGCATTGGCAAGGTGGTTCCGGTGCCCGAGTGGCTCGACTGGGACCTGTGGCAGGGGCCGGCGCCGCGCAGTGAATACAAGAACAACATTCACCCGTATAACTGGCACTGGCTGCGCCGCTACGGAACCGGCGAGGCCCTCAACAACGGCACCCACGAGGTGGACCTCTGCCGTTGGGCGCTCCAGGCCGACTATCCGGAGACCGTCACCGCCACCGGCGGCCGCTATCAGTACAAGGACGACTGGCAGTTCTACGACACGCTGATTACCAGCTTCGGATACCCGGACAAGACCATCACCTGGGAAGGGCGGAGCTGCCAGGGCCTGCGCGACTACAACCGCGACCGTGGCGCGGCGATCCTTGGCACTAAAGGCTCGGTGGTGATCGACCGCGGCGGCTACGACGTCTACGACTGGAAGGGCAAGCAAACCGGCCAGTTCCGGACCGGCCACCATACATCGACCGCGGACGTTATCGGCGAGGACACGATGACCAACGCGCACTTCGCCAACTTTATCGCGGCCATTCATGGCCAGGAGAAGCTGCACTCGCCCATCGAGGTCGCCAATGTCACGGTGACGACGCTGCTGCTCTCGAACATTGCCTACTTCATGAACCGCGAACTGCACCTCGACACATCCAACGCGCACATCCTCAACGATCCGGAAGCCATGAAGCTTTGGGGACGCGAGTATCAGAAGGGATGGGAAGTCACGGTATAGAGGCGGCGCGAATGTTCAAGGAACCAGCTTCCAGCTACTAGCTGGAAGCTGGTAGTTTAAGCGCGAAGGAGACCGAATGTCTGCAAAATCGAAAACCTTGTCCGCCGTGAATGCGGGAACGATTACGTTGGGCGGAGATTTGCCCGTCAACCGCATGGGCTACGGCGCCATGCGCATTACCGGCAAGGGCATCTGGGGCCCACCGGCAGATCCGGACGCCGCAGTGGCTACGCTGCGCCGCGCCGTTGAGCTGGGCGTGAATTTCATCGATACGGCCGACTCCTACGGCCCCAACATTTCTGAAGATCTGATCGCCGAGGCGCTTTATCCCTATCCCAAGGATATGGTCATCACCACCAAAGTCGGATGGGTCCGCCACGGACCGGCCGTCTGGCAGCACAACGCCAGTCCCGTGCACATCGCGGAGGCCGTCGAAGGCAGCCTCAAACGGCTGCGCCTTGACCGCATCGATGTCTACCAGTTGCACGTTCCCGATCCCGCCACGTCCTTCGACGCCTCGATGGAGGCGATGGCGCGGCTCAAGGAGCAGGGCAAGGTGCGCCATGTCGCGCTCTCCAACGTGACGCTGGAGCACATCCAGCGCGCGCAGAAAATCGTGCCTATCGTCTCGGTACAGAACCGCTACAGCTTCAGCGACCGCGAGTGGGACTACGTGCTCGACTTCTGCGAAGCCAACGGCATCGCCTTCATCCCCTGGAGTCCGCTGGCGCAAAGCCGCAAGGCACACGAAGTGGTAGAAAGGATCTCCTCGGCCCGCGGCGTCTCGACGGCCGTGGTCTCGCTGGCCTGGGCGCTGCGCCGCTCGCCGGCCACGCTTCTGATTCCGGGAACCAGCTCCGTCAAGCACCTGGAAGACAACATCAGCGCCGCCGCCTTCCAACTCAGCGACGCCGAGTTTGCGGAATTGGGGTGCGTGGTGCCCAAGCCTTACTGGCTACGCTGAACACCTATCAGAAACTTTAAACTCCACACTTGCGCGGGCGGCTCGGTGCAGCCGCCCGCTGCGCATCCACTCATCGCATCGGTTCATTTCAATGCGCACCGGCATCTGTCCCACTCACGGTTCCCGCCGATTCTTCCGGTTATGCTCCGCGTGGCGCATCAGCAGCACCACGGGGATATTGGCCAGGAAGAAGATGCCCATGAGGTGAAAGGCGTCCGCATAACTCAGCAAAGCCGCCTGCTGCTGAAGCACCTGATAGATGAACCCGACGGCCTTGTGCGCAGCGGTGGCTGGGTCAACCCCCTGTTGATGCAGGTGGGGCGCCAAGCCCGCTAATGCCTGTTGGTGGACCAGGTTGGATTGAGTCAGCCATTCGCCGAGCCGATGCTGATGAAGCTGGGATCGGCGCGCGACCAGCGTGGTGACAAACGAGATGCCGAAGCTTGCGCCAATGTTGCGCACGGTGTTGTAGAGGCTGGTGGCATAGCCGGTCTCCGCCTTGGTAATCGGGCTCATCGTAAGCGTCGTCAGCGGCACAAACAGGAAACCCAGTCCAAAGCCCTGGATGATCTGCAGCCAGAAGATGTCCCAGGTTCCCGACTGCAGGGTCATGCGGGCGAAGCCAAAGAACGGAAGGCCGGCAACGGTAAAGCCGAAGACCAGCATCCAGCGAGCATCCCAGCCCTTGCCGAGCAGATAACCCACCAGCGGCATGCACAGCGCTGTTCCCACGCCGCGTGGGCTGTTCCAGAATCCCGCGGTGGTGGCCGTCCAGCCCAGCAGGGTCTGCATGAAAAGAGGCAGCAGCACC
>JAJZNH010000955.1 GCA_021811745.1 Acidobacteriota bacterium | reverse complement strand
CGCTCGTGGAGTTCATCCGCAAGCGGCTGGTGCGCCAGGTCGCGGGGCACGGTGGTTCCGAAGACGAGATTGCGCAGGTCGAGAAGATCTTCGAATCAGATACGCTTACGCTGGGTTTTGCCCGCCGCTTCGCCACCTATAAGCGGCCCAATCTGCTTCTGCACAATCCCGAGCGCCTGATGGCAATTCTCACGAATCAGACGCGGCCTGTGCAGTTGGTGCTCGCCGGCAAAGCGCATCCGCAAGACACCGAAGGGCAGGAGATGATCCGGCAGTGGATCGAGTTTATCCGCCGCACGCCCGCCCGCTCGCAGGTGGTCTTTCTCAGCGACTATGACATGCGCCTGACGGAGCACCTTGTACAGGGCGTGGATGTGTGGCTGAATATGCCGCGCCGGCCCTGGGAGGCATGTGGGACGAGCGGCATGAAGGTGCTTGTGAATGGCGGCCTGAACCTCTCCGAGCTGGATGGCTGGTGGGCGGAAGCGTATACGCCCGAGGTGGGATGGGCGCTTGGCGACGGCCGCGAGCACGGCGATGATCCTGCCTGGGACGCCGCCGAAGCCGAGCAGCTCTATACGCTGCTGGAACAGGAAGTGATCCCGGAGTTCTACGATCGCGACGCATCGGGCGTCCCCGTCGCCTGGATCCGGCGCATGCGCGAGAGCATGGCGCGCCTCACGCCTGCCTTCTCGGCCACGCGCTGCGTGCGCGAATATACCGAAAAGCACTATCTTCCGCTGGCCTCTGCCTACCGGCGGCGCAGTTCGGATGGAACCAGCATCGCAGAGAGCCTCTTGAACTGGCGCCGCGAACTTGCCAGTCACTGGTCCAGGCTGCGCTTTGGCCCGCTGCGCGTTGAGACCGAGGACGAAACCCATTGCTTCCAGTTACAGGTCTGCCTGGATGAATTAGGGCCCGAGGCGGTCCAGGTGGAACTCTATGCCGAAGGCCGCGACGGTGGCGAACCGGTTCGTCATGTGATGACGCGGGGAGAAGCGCTGGTAGGCCAGAATGCATGGCGCTTTTCAGCGAGCGTTCCCGCGGATCGGCCCGCGAGCGACTATACGCCGAGGATCGTTGCGTATCATCCCGAGGCATTCGTTCCCCTCGAGGAGGCACACATTCTCTGGTATCGCTGAGGTGGGCGGAGGGAGCCCGCCGCGCAAGGCCCTCAAAAGGGGAGGGCCTTGCGCAGGTGCGGAGCCGCTCTTACTTCAGCACGAGGAAGATCGCCCAAGCGTGAGCAAATTCCGTTCCGCCGGGTCCGTTCAGCACCGCTTCTGTCTTGATCATGCGTTTATTCCGGCTCTCGATCCATCCGCGCACGCGCATGGCGCTGCCGGTGGTGACATGCTGGCGCAGGCGAATGCGCAGCTCGGCCGTCAGCGCTTCCAGTCCAGAGGCTGCCACGGCCTTCGCCATGGACTCGTCCAAGACAGTGCTTATGATTCCTCCGTGAATGATGCCGCGGAAGCCTTCCATATCGGCGTCCGGAGTCCATGGGGCGGTCATCTCTCCAGGCTTGGTTTGTTCGAACCGCAAATGCAGTCCGCGCGGGTTATCGCACCCGCAGACAAAGCACGACGATTGCGATAGGGCGCTGAGCCTTGGCTGCGCCGCGATTTCCTCCGTCTCTTGCAGCATGGTCCCTCTCTTGCGCGCATCTTGGCTGGCCTGAGACCGGATGGGTCCCGGCTTGCAGCCGGCCACCGTGCGCGCATGGCATCTTACTCCAGCGGATACATGACGCGATAGGTCTGATAGCCTCCGGAAAGGCTGCGCGCGCGAAAACCATGCTGGGTCAGAATCCGGCATGCGTAGTAGGCGCGCTGGCCGATGCCGCAACTGACCCAAATCTCGCGGTCATGCGGCAGGCCGGCCATCTTTGACCGTAACTGGCCGAGCGGAATATTGACGGCTCCATCGACCGAATCCCTATGGAACTCGTGGGGTTCGCGGACATCCACAATATACGCGTCCGTATCGTCTAATTCCTGCCAAGGGGCAAGCGCGACATCTCCGCGCAGCACGTTGGCGGCAGCCATGCCGGCCAGATTCACCGCATCTTTGGCGGCGCCAAACTGGGGCGCATAGCAAAGCTCCGCATTTTCGAGATCGAAGACCGTGGCGTTCATCTGAATAGCCGTGGCGATCACGTCAATGCGACGCGCCACGTCCGCTTCTCCAATGGCCTGCGCGCCCAGCACGCGGCCGTCACTCTTGCGAAAGACAAGCTTGATGTGGATGGGATGCGCGCCGGGGTAATAGCTGACATGCTGATTGGGATGCAGATAGACACACTGAAAATCGTCGATGCCGGCGCGGCGAAGGCACTTTTCGGTTGCGCCCGTGAGCGCCACGGTGAGGCCGAAGAAGCCGCAGACCGCGGTCGCCAGGACACCGTCGAATTCCGCATCGCGCCCGCAGATCGTGTCGGCTGCCACGCGTCCCTGACGATTCGCCGGCCCCGCCAGGGGAATCAGCTCCCATTGACCAGTGAGACGGTTTTGCACTTCGACAGCGTCTCCAACCGCCCAGATGTGCGGGTCGCTGGTGCGCATCCGGGAATCGACGCGAATGCCGCCCCGCCTGCCGATCTCCAGGCCTGCCTCGCGCGCGAGCTTCGCTTCAGGGCGCACACCGATCGCAAGCACCACGATATCCGCATCCAGCGCCGCCCCGCCCTGGGTGCGCACAATCAGGCCTCCACTCGGCGGCTGCTCGAAGGATGCGACGCCATCGCCCATGCGAAGGCGGATTCCGCGGGCGATGAGTTGCTCGCGCGCATACTCCGCCATCTCCCGGTCGAGCGGCGGCATGATCTGATCCGCCAGCTCGACGATGGTCACAGCAATGCCTCGATGCGCCAGGTTCTCGGCCATCTCCAGCCCGATGAAGCCTCCGCCAACCACCACGGCTTTGCGCGGGTCTTTCGAATCGATCCAGGTTCTTATCTCGCGGCTGTCGGGGATACTGCGCAGAGTGAAGATGCCGGGCAGATCGATTCCGCAACACGGCGGACGGACCGGAGCGGAGCCGGGTGAAAGCACCAGAGCATCGTAGTGCTCGCGATACTCGCGTCCGGTATCGAGATCATGAACCGCGATGGTGCGCGCCGCGCGGTCGATGCTCACGACTTCATTGCACGTGCGGACTTCGATATTGAATCGCTCGCGAAATAAGGCGGGCGTAGCCAGCAGCAGTTTTGCCTCGTCGTGAATGACGTTTCCTACGTAGTAAGGCAAACCACAATTGGCAAAGGAGACATAGGGACCGCGGTCGAGTAAAAGGATCTCCGCGTTCTCATCCATCCGCCGCAAACGCGCCGCGCAGGTTGCCCCGCCTGCGACGCCGCCGACAATCACCACTCGTTTCCTGCTCATGCTTCTCCATCAAAAATTGGCCCGCCGGAGGCAGCGATTCGGCTGTACTCAGTGATCGCAGGTGTTCTCGCCGGTGGCCAGCGATCCGTCCAAATACTGGCGTACAAGCTCCGTAGCGCTCTCAGGGGGCGCGCCCGTGAGGACATCAATCGAGGCTTCCTGAAATAACGAGCGTGCACGAGCTCCCATGTTGCCCGCTATGATGTGGGTCACACCGCGCTCCTTGAGCCATGGTGGAAGAAGACCGGGCTGGTGTTCGGGAGCCTGTGTTTCCCCAGTGGCGATCACCTGCTTTGTCGCGAGATCAATGTCGGCGAAAAAGAACTTCTCGCAGTGTCCAAAATGTTGCTCAAGAAGGTTGCCAGTCACGGGAATTGCAATGCGCATGGGCATGAATTTTTCCTTTCGTTGAAAGTCTGGTTATGGAATTGTTGCCAACGGAGAACTGCGTTCATGCACTGCGTCCTCGATGGCGCGCCAGAGCCTTTCAAGGCGGGAGCGCAATTCATTGCCGGCGACATCGACGACCGGAACAGCTTTCAGTTGGGAGTGGACAAAGACGGGATCGTAGTCGATCCGGCCCAGGACTGCGCAGCCAGATTCCAGCGCAAATGCTTCAATCCGGGCTGTGATTTCTGCATTGATGTCCGCTTTGTTGATGACAATTCCGGTGGG
>JAJZNH010000759.1 GCA_021811745.1 Acidobacteriota bacterium | reverse complement strand
GCACTTCACCAGTTCCACCGGCTGCTGGCGCAGGAAGCCGGCGATCATGAATTCCTCCACCTCCGGCGGCGCGGGCACGATAGCCGAAAACGTCGTCGCCGGATCGGTGCCGATGGCGACCGCCACCTGCAGACGAGCCTCGGGCGTGCCTTCGTCCACCACTTTACCCAGCGCGATGTTGGCTGTGCCGCCGGCGGTTTCCGCCATGGCCTGCACGCGGGCTGCCGGCGATTCCGCGGTGGCGCGGAGGCGGTCGCGGAGATGCTCGGCGGCGTTCTTCTGCCGCTGCCAGTGCATGCCGGTGGTCTGGCCATCGTAGACCTGCATGCGGTACATGCCCATGTTGCGCTTGCCGGTGCGCGGGTCGCGGGTCACGACGCAGGGCAGCGTGATGAAGCGCCCTCCGTCCAGCGGCCAGGTCTGGAGCACCGGAAAATCCAGCAGCGAGAAATTCTCCCGCAGGATGACCTCTTTGCAGGCCGCGTCCTTTGCCGGGATGGTCTTCGGAAAGAACTTGCCCAGGTCCGCCAGCATGGGCAGCATCTTTAATTTTTCGAGAAATCCCTCGGGCGACTTGATTTCCAGCAACGCCCGAATCCGGCCGGCAATATCGTCGAGCGAATCGACGCCGAGCGCCAGTCTCATGCGGCGCTCGCTGCCAAACTGGTTCATGAGCACGCGCGCGCCGGGAAAGCCCTGGACGTTCTCGAAGAGCAGCGCCGGGCCGCCGGCCCTGTGGGTTCCCCGCCCCGATTTTGAGGCACGATCGGCGATTTCCGCCATTTCGAGGTGCGGCGAAACTGCCTCGCGAATACGCTTCAGCTCGCCCGCTTTGTCGAGGGCTTTGATCCAGTCTCTGAGGTCGTTGAAGGCCAGGGTCTTATCTCCCGTTTTTGATTCCCTTTCAACTATAGAACCAGGAAAGAGCCGCGGAGAATGGCTCAGTCATCCAAAAAGAGAGGCTATTTGCGTGTGGCGCATGTGCTTCACTAATGAAGGCGACTTCCGCAATGAACCCGGTTTCCAACCCGCGTCAGCTTGTTCTCTCCTACCTGCTCGGCGAAATGCCGCTGGAGGAGCGGCGCGCGGTGGAAGTGCAGATGGTTTCCGACCCTGGATTCTCGCATCACATTCGCCAGGCCGAGCTGGAACTCATCGAAGACTACCGGGCCAGCCGCATGTCCGCCGAAGAGCGGGTAAGGGTGGAACAGGCATTCGCCCGCGAACACCTGTTCCTCGGGCTTCCGATCCGGCTGGAGCCGCCTCCTCCGAGTGCGACTAGCCTGCCCGCGCCGCATAGCAGGCGCTGGCACGGGTGGGTTCGTCTGACCCTGGCCACGGCGGGCATCATTCTCTTCGTCGCGGCTGCCTGGATCGCCTTTCGCTACCTCCGTCCGCATGACGCGCTGCCCAGGAGCCTGAGGAAGGAGTATCCGGTGGCCTCCTCGGCGGTTAACCCGTTCGCGCCGAAAGCCCTGGACCACGCCACGACGGTTCTGCTGCTGGCTCCGGCCGTGACGCATGGCACGGCAAGCGCGGCCCTGCAACTGCGCCCGGGCATACAGACCGTCAGGGTTGCGTGGGTGGTTCCCGCGAACATTGTTGCCCGAACTTTCTCCATCTCGATCCTTCGCGGCTCTGCGCGGCTGGCCACCGTGCGGCAGCACAATGCTCTGCACGTGATCGGCGGCAGCCGGGTCGCCTATTTCCGCGTCGACGCCGGCATTTTCCAGGGCTACGAGAAACACCCGAGCTACCGCTTTGAAATTCGCGCGGTGGAACACCCGGACATGGTTCTGGCCGAATATCCGGTTACGGTTTCAGCGCAGCTGCCCTGAGGCATCGCTCCCTCAGCGGGCCGGGATGCGCTGATCAGCCATGAGCTGGGCAAACGCCGGAGTGGCGCGCAGCGAAGCCAGAGTCTGATCGTGCAGCAGTTCCCTGCGGTCCTTAAAGCCGTCGTCGAGCGCCCGGCGCAGGTAATCGATGGCCTGCGGAAAGAGGCCCGCGCGGGCGAACAGGCTGGCGATGATGAAATCCTCCTCGGCGCGTTCGCGGATGGGAAGGCTCTCGGTCACCATCTCCGCGGAAGTATCCGCAAAGATTCTGGGGTCGAGGGCGAATGCCTGCCTGTAGGCGGCGATGCCCTTCTTGGTTCTGCCCTGCGCAAAATAGGAGGTTCCCAGATTGCTGTAGATGGACGCAGACGTCGAATCGATCCGGAGAGCCTTGCGGTAGAAGCGCTCGGATTTGCGATACATATGCCGCGCGTAAAAGACCGCCCCCAGGTTGTTGAGCGCCTGCGGATACCGGTGGCGCAGGCGGAGAGCCTGCCGGTAAGCGCGCTCCGCATCCTTCATGGCGAAGAGGTGATGGTAAGCGACGCCGAGCTTATCCCAGACTTCCGCCGTCTTTGGCGCCTCCAGATAATCCTGGATGGCGGCCACATATTCGCGTCGGGCCATGGCAATATCGCCGAGCTCCGCGGGACTGAGGGATTGGTGCGAACCACCCGTATCGCCCGCCCCCGGCTGAGACACAGCGACGGAGCAGAGTACGGTCAGGGGAACGAAAAGGACAACCATGGCGGCGACTGGGGTCGCCCAGGTGAAACAGCGCTTCATGAGCGCCCTCCTGCCCGGGTCGGGCTGGAATGGTCCCTATGATGACGCCATTTGCCGGAAAAATAAAGGCGAAATCGCCCAAACCGGCAGATTTTCCCGGTGCGGCTTCCCGGACTCGCCCGTTACCACGCCGGAGGCGGTTCCGGAGCCGCGCTCATGGGAGGCACTTGCGGAGCGGCAGGGACCGGGGGCCCGGCCGGCAACGGCTCCAGCCGGTCGCCCAGCTCCGGGTAATGCGAGCCATAAAAATAGGCCGCGAAGCACTGCTTGAAGATTCCGATGATCCCATTGACCGTGAACATCGCGACGAGACTCAGGGCGAGCACGGCCAGGCCCACCACGATGCAGTAGAGGACAAAGACCACCATGCCCGCGGAGCCCGCATGTGCGATGCCGTGGTAGACCAGGAATCCCCCACCGACGCCAAACCCGGCCACCACCGCCGTCACCAGAAAGGCGGCCAGCCCGCCGGCCACCGCCAACCCCATCACGATCACCAGGCGCAGGATGAAATACAGCACCACCTGGCCGAAGTGTTCGCGCAGCAGGCGAAGGAAGCGGCCAATGGAGCGCTCGATGGGCGCATCTTCGATCGCCATCGGCGGCAGCAGATAATCCTGGAGCACCGCATCCACCAGCGCGACGAGCACTCCAAAAGGAAGGGCAACGGCGTAGAGCGGCAGGACAGTGCGGAAGACGAGAGTCGGGTCGGCGTTGATCTGCTGCGGCGACAGGTTACGCAGGGTCACGACCAGGTGCAGAATCATCGGGCCCGACGTGGCCGCCAGCAGGATGAGCAGGATGAGTCCGGTGAGGATCGTCATGCCCAGGTAGCGCCAGGACTGCGCCGGATAACGCGACCAGCCCACGCTCACCCGCCCGTGCCGATAGACGACGAGGTCGAAGAGGGTCAAGCGCAGGCGGCTCCACAGCCAGCCCACGACAACCACAATCGCGAGGACGACGAAACCGAGGATCAGCGCGGCGAGGATCAGGAAAGCCGTGCCCGCGGATCCAAAGAACGAACCTCCAGAGTGCAGGCGAGAACGCGCGCCGGCGGCGATGGCCGACACCATCATCAGCTGCGTGGTCATGGA
This sequence comes from Acidobacteriota bacterium, assembly GCA_021811745.1. The sequence goes on along the minus strand of JAJZNH010000759.1, from coordinate 350 downwards.
GATGCCGACGGCGCACAGGTTGACGCTGGTGAGGGCGCCGACCACCATCATCTTCACAAAAAACCAGAAGCGGAACGGCCCCGGCTGCCCGGTGAGCGGATCAGGAGGCGCAAGCAGAAGGCGCATCCGGCTAAAGGCCGGAGCGATGGCGTCCACTGCGGAGAGTGGTTTCATGACCGTTTGCCCTATTCCTCAAAAGTTTGGTTGAGGATACACCCGGCACGGGAGCGCGGGTTAATCCTAAGTGGCGGATTTTTATAATGGAAGCTGATGACCACCATTCGCGCCGCACGCCCTGAAGATATTCCGCTCATCCATTCGCTCGTCCGCGAGCTCGCCGAATACGAGCG
>JAJZNH010000072.1 GCA_021811745.1 Acidobacteriota bacterium | reverse complement strand
TTTTATCTTCTCTTTGCCTATAGTTGGGTGGCAAAGCTCCGGTAGAAACCCTTCCCCTTGTGCTCCGCTCCAGGTGAAGCCCAAGGCATAGGGCTATTGAAGCAGATGATGCGGTAACCCAGGTTTCGGCCGCCACCTCGCGTCCACAGCTCAGTGCACAACAGCCTTCGGACACCTGGAATGGATGGAGCACTGGATAGTCGACGGTAGCTTTTCAGGAGCGATTGGCCGATTTGGCGCGTCACAAGGCCTTGCGCCACCAGACCGTCTTCTCATCGCTGAGAAACTTGGTCTTCGCGCCTCTGGAAAGGAAAAAATCCAGCACCTCGTCCTTATGAAACGCAGAGCACGGTGGCCAACTGGAATCCTTGTCCAAATGAGTCTCGGTCTGATGATTATTGAGCAGGGTAATATCTGTTGGCGAACACTCGACTACACGCTGAGACATGAGTGAAAAAGCCGCACCAGGAAGCGGTGGCGGGGGCACTTGGTTGGCGATCTTTGTTAGCAGCAAGATGAAAACAAAGACAGCCGTGAAGATGGCGATTCTCTTCATACGACAAAGCGTCCGGGGAAACGCCCAATACCTCCACCGCCGCGCGCAACGCCCCTCTGCATGCGCAGATCGAGCCGGCAGATCAACCGTGCCGCTAAGTGGGATTATAGCGGAACTGTGACGCTTGGTTTTTGGGGCACGTAACAAGGAGCCGAGGCCGGAGCAGGTTCATCTCCCTTTACCGGCGTTGTGCGGGAGCCGGCTGCTTCACGGTGGGCATGCCTGGAGAGGACTGGGCTGGCGGTGTCTTCGGCGCGCTCACCCCGGTCACCATGATGAGGGCCAAACTTGCGAGCGCCTTCCCTGTCCAGACTGTGAATGCTTTCCCCAGTGCCTAACCTCCCGCGCACGAGCATTCTGTCCGACTTGCACGTCACTCTCTAGCGATTGGACTGGTGTAGGGGCCGATGGGGGAGCAGGTGCAGACAGCGTGGCCTTCCCACGAGCGCTGGAAGCAGGCCGCCACCGCCGGCAAGGCGTGATCGAGAGGCGATCCTGCGTGAGATCGCACTTCGGGCGTTCCCTGCCTTGCGACCTAGCAGTTGGGGCGCGAGCCCCCTGGACTCCACGCGGAGCAAGAACAAGACACGCTAGTTTTGGATGCTGCCGTCGTTGCGCCGGTGCAGCGTGGGCTGGTTGGTGGAGTTGGTGTTCACCTTGCGCAGCGATGGCTTTTTCCCACCGTGGGATTGAAGCAAGCGGTGGCGGTTCTCGATGCGCGCCAAACGCGCCTTGACATTCTCGAACTCCGAAGTATTCACCAAGTACTCGTTGCGCGGGGGCAGGATCTCAGCGATCTCTTCCTGTGTATGCAAGATGCGGTCGGGCGTCTCCGGATGATCGTCGAAGACCTTGGCGATGATGCCGGGCTTGCGTTTTTCCAGGGCTTCGACTTTTTCAAAGAAATCGATGTATTCCTGGGGATCGTAGCCCGCCTTATACATGTATTGGACGCCGAGGTAATCGGCTTGGGCTTCGAACTGCCGAGAAAACTCAAGCATTGAAATAGGGATGGCCAGTTGCGCGGCCTCGTAGATGCCGTAGCCAGTCCAACTGTATCCGGTAAACATGATCAACGGAAGCATGCCGATCTGGGCGTAGTTGGCGCGGGTCATCTCGCGCACCGCGTGGTGGGCACAGACATGGGCCGTCTCATGGGCCATGACGCCAGCCAGTTCGGCCTCGTTGTCGGCGGCAAGAATCAGGCCCGAGTTGACGTAAAAGAAGCCGCCTGGCAGTGCGAAGGCGTTGATCTCATCTGTATCGATCACTTTGATCGTGAACGGGACTTTGCAATCAGAGTTCTTGACGATGTTCTGACCGACGCGGTTGATATATTCATCGACGACCGGGTCGGTGATGAAATGGGTGGTCTTATCGATTTGAGCGGCGTAGGACTCTCCCATTTTGATCTCGCTATTTTCCGAGTACCAGTTGCCCAGACCGCGGCCACCGATTTTACGGGTGCCGATTGCGTTCACATCTTCAATGCTGCCGGGCCTGATTTTGATCATGTGGCTGCCGACGCCGACCACCCGGTAGGGATTGAACCCGTTGCTGCCTTTTCTGCCGGCGCAGGTCAAGGAGACCAGCCCCGGCTCCGCATCGTTAATGTCGTCGGTGTTGGAGGAGTTCTTGTGATTCTTCTTGTGCTTCTTGTTTTTTGGAACGTAGCACGGAGCATTCTTCGCTGACGTGGGCGCCGGGATGTCTCCCCCCACCGGGGTCGTGCCTGGAGCCGGCTGCTTCGTGGTGGCTGAACCGGAAGAGGAAGGGGATGAAGAGGAGGAGCTTGACGTGGTCGTCCGAGCCCACAACCCGGTTGCCAACACCAGCGCCAAACCTGCCGCGAGCGCCACTCCTGTCGAAGCCCTGCCTGCTGCCCTCATGGCCCGACCTCCAATCCACAAGGATTCCGTCCGACGTATACACACTCTCAGGTTGTTTGGATGCCGAAAACCGTCAATTGGGTGGCAAGGGATGGTCACCCCCGCGTGGGTCACTAGTCTCATTCCTTTAAGAACGGCGGGACGGATCTGCCTGTGCCGAGATGCACAACGCGGCGAATGCCTCACAGAAGAGGCGCCTCTCGGGACACCTGCCGCTGAAGCACTTGAGGGAGAAAAGGGGGAATTTGAAGTCGCCACCCTACCTCAGAGGAGAGCAGCCGCGTCACAAAGGCGAGAGACTGGATACCCGCTTTGAAGACATAGGCTTGCGCGAGCTTGGCCTGCAAGCCTATGAACTTAAAGGCTGACGCAATGAACCGGGTTAGTTCTGATTTTGATCGTCGCGCCGGTGGAGCGTGGGCCGGTCGGACGGGCTGGAGTCGCCGGGTTGAGCACTTGGGTTACCGGAGCTGGGAGCGGCGCGGCGCAGGGACGGTTTAGGCCCAGCCTTGGCCTGCAACAATCTGCGCCTGTTTTCGATGCGGGCCAGGCGCGCCTTCACGTCGGTGAACTCCGAGGTCGTTACCAGGTACTGGTCCTTAGCCGGCAGGATGCGGGCAATTTCATACTGGGAGTGCAGTATCCGGTCGGGCGTCTGTGGGTGGTCGGAAAAAGCCTTGGCCACTACACCCGGCTTGCGCTTCTGCAAGGCTTGAATCTTCTCAAAGAAATCAATATAAGCCTGGGGATCATAACCGGCCTTGTACATGTATTGAATGCCCAAATAGTCAGCTTGAGCCTCGAAGTCGCGGGAGAACTGCAAGAATGCGATGGGAATGGCGAGTTGGCTGGCCTCGTAGATCCCGTAGCCGGTCCATGAGTACCCGGTCATGAAGATCAATGGGATCATGCCAAGCTGCGCGTAGTTGGCGCGGGTCATCTGGCGGGCTGCGTGATGGGCACAAACGTGCGCGATTTCATGAGCCATCACTCCAGCCAGCTCCGCTTCCTCGTCGGCGGCCAGGATCAAGCCGGAGTTGACATAGAAGAACCCGCCCGGCAGCGCAAAGGCATTAATCGAGTCTGTGTCGATGACCTTGATGGTAAATGGGACCCTGCAGTCGGAGTTCTTGACCAGGTTCTGGCCAACACGGTTTACGTACTCACTCACGACCGGATCGGTGATGAAACTTGCGCTCTTATCCACCTGATCGGCGTACATCTTACCCATCTTCATCTCGCTGTCGGTCGAGTACCAATTTCCTAAACCACGTCCGCCAATGTTCCGGTTGCCGACCGCATCCACATCCTCGATGCTGCCGCGCTTGACCTTGATCATCTGACTGCCTACACCCACCACCTTGTCAGGATCAAAGTTTTTTCTATTCGCATCGCAGGTTCCGGAACCGGTACCCGGCTCCACTTCGCCCAAATCGGTGTCTCCCTTCTTGTGGCGCTTCTCGTCTTTATTGGCGACCACGCAGGGATCGTTCTTCTGCGCAGGAGCGGCCATGTCGCCCCCAACCGGGGTTGTGCCCGGCGCTGGTTGAGCGGTAGGAGTACTGGATGGCGCTTTCGCGGCGGGGGTGGACTGAGGCGCAGCTCCGACAGCGATCGCGAGCGCCAAACCTGCCAG
>JAJZNH010000267.1 GCA_021811745.1 Acidobacteriota bacterium | reverse complement strand
TAGAATCGCCAGGACCCGGGGGCGCATTTTCAGCGCTCTGCTCGGTGGGGCGCTCGACGCGGCTTTCGAGCGAGCGGCTCACCAGTTCGCGCGAGCCAAGGCCGACGGCGAGCGCGAGCGTGAGGACGATGCCGCCGAAGAGTATGCCGAAGGCGAGTTCAACGACGGCGCCGCCGATTTCAAGATGCTCTAGGACCATGGCGGCGGTGAGAACGAGAACGAGCCACTTGACTCCGAGTGAAAGAAAGCGCGCGTACTGCAATTGTGCATTGACCGCGCCGATGAGGACGGTGCGCGCCAGAAAGCGCGCGATGATCGTGCCCGCGATCAGCAGGAAGATGGCGCCTACAACATGCGGAACGTACGGCAACAACGAAATGGGAAAGGCCACCGCGGTGGCGTAGGATGCGTCGAAGGCGGAAACGCCAATAATGAGGCCGATGAGGATACAAATCCAAAAGGAAGCACGGGCGGCCAAGGCGGTTGGCGAGGTTGACGGGGTCCACTCCGCGCCGCTGCGGCTGCGGACAACGCGGTCGTCAAACTTGGCCGCGGTCAGGGCGCGTTTCAACAATGCCGACAGCACCACGCCGATCAGTGCGAACAATACCAGGGCCACAAAGAAGGCCAAAATGCCCGGCAGTACGGCGATGAGCAGTGAGACGACGCGATAGAGCGACTGGTGCAACGCACTGGACATCTGGTGCCAGATGGTTCCGCTATCTACATACGAGGGCTGCTGAACTTTGGGTTGCGTAGTCTGGAACATGGTGACAAGGATTGTTAGCATAGGACTCACTCCTTGAATCAGCGCTCGAGTTGCATCCGGAAAACGGCTTGATTTGACTGAAAGCGCAAAGCCAGCCCAGATTGCCGCGCGCCGCTTTGAGCGCGCCGGAAGCCGGGCATTCGGGACGTTGGATGCGCATGGAAGTTCATGGATTAAACCGGTCAGGCCAACGCCAGCGCGAGACAAGATAAGGCTTCTCAATCTCGAAGGCTGCGGCGACCGCCTCGATATGATGTTCAGGTTCGACACCGGATGCGGTGCAGTTGATGTGGCTGGCGACCCAGGCAAGGTAAAGCGGGATCAGAGCGCCAAGAAGATGCCCGCGGTTGATGGTGCGAAGCCGGTAGGCGAGAAGAAAATCGAAGATGGTGCGGGCCCAGAGCGCGTCCGGCATACGAAACGCGGCGCCGTCGGTGAGCGAAAGCCGCTTGAGGCCGAGCAGCGAGTTCGGCGGCAGGACAAGTGACCAAATCTCCTGGAGGTTCGCGTATGCCAGGCGAAAGGTTTGCAGCATGGCGGCAATATCCGGCGTTGCGTCTGTGGCGGGAATCGCCAAGGCTGGCGAAAAGTTTCGGGACGGAGGCAACTGGCGTGGCCGCTGCCAGAAGGCTGCTTTGGCTTCAAGGTCGGCAAAGAGCGAACCGGCCACCAGCGGAAGGATGGTCTTCAGGTCAGGTTCGGCAGGGTGGGGAAGAACGCGCGGACCAACCGGGACTTCGCTTACGGTGAACCCCGCGACAGCGGCTTCACTGACGGGCCAGAGAATTGCCCCGTCCTGGTTGAGCGCCATGAATCGCTGCGCCACTGCAGACAGGCGTTCTGCCATACGCAGAGAGAGGCCCAGGTCGATCGCCATCGGAAAGCGCGTGCGAGAGGCGTAGAGCGCGCGGCTCAGCGGATAAAGAATGGCAGAGTTGACCAAGGCGGCGTGCGGCGGCAGGGCATAGCGCGGGAGTACGAGATCGGCGGAAGCCGTGACGATGGGATTGGCAAGATCGCGCAGAGCGGGCAGGTTCAACGAGCCGGCTTCAGGTCCCAGCATGAGGATGGAATTGGCGCCGTTGTCATGCGCGAGTTGGTACGCGCTGACAAAGTCGGCCGCGGTCATGGTCCAGGAAATTCTGGTTGCGGGAGCGGCAATGATACGCAGCGCGGGATAAGCATCCTTTGCGGATGCGTCTGAGGTGGCGATCAGCAAATCTTCCGGGGCGAAGGAGGCTGCCAGATTGACGAGGACGTTTTCAAGTTGCTCCTGTGGCAGAGCTGCCAGCAGGACCAGAAGGCGAGCGCCCGACGGTGCTGAAGAGGAAGTCGTGCTGGAAAGCGGGTTTGTTGTTGCCATTTTTACGTTCTCATGAGGCATTTGCCTCTATAGAGTTAGGATGCCGGAAAGCGGAATGCGCAGCCACGAGGGGCGATTGTTGAGTTCATAATGCAGCTCATAGAGAGCCTTCTCAAGCAAATAACCATCAAGCAGCTCCTGCGACGGTTGCGGAGGCGGCAGCAGATCCGGCCTGGCGGCGATGGTATCACGGTAGGCGCGCAGGAACTCAGCGGAAACAGTATTCTGCCAGCAAAGCGCCCAGGCCGCAATGGGTCCGGCGTCCGGATTCGCGGTCAGATAGCGATCGACTCCGGTGTGTGCGGCATAGGAGAAAGATCGGATCATTCCCGCGACATCTCTCAACGGCGATTGCTTTTGCCGCCGCTCGGCAAGGGAGCGCGCGGGCTCGCCTTCGAAATCAATGATAACGAAGTTGCCTGTGCCTTTTGCACCTCCGCCCGTACGCAGAGTTTGTCCCAGGTGATAATCGCCGTGGATGCGAATGCGTAGACCGGCTGCCTCAAGAGTTGCAATGGCGCCGGCCCGCGCGAAAAGATTATGGCGGCGCGAGAGCAAGAGCCCCGCGTCTTCGACGGTAGCATCATCGAGGTCGGCCAACTTCGCTTTGAGTGCATTGAGGGCGAGGGAGATCTGCGCCTCGATGCGGCCGGCGTCCCGCGCCAGGTCCTTTGCGGTGGAGGGCTCGGCCGCAAAGGCCGGATCGTCGGTGGGTGTGGCAAGCGCGAGATGCATCTCGGCGGTGCGGCGGCCCAGGAGGGCTGCAGCCTCAAGCGAAGCGCGGGCATGTGCCATGATTTCGCTGGGTGGACGGAGGTCTGTCAGGAAGCCTGGAGCGGGAAGCTCGGGCGCGTCGTGCAGTGCGGCTACCGCCGGGAAGAAACTCGCAAGCTGGTCGAGAAACCACTGCCATCCATCGCCCTTGTTGGCCACCATCGCCTGGAGCATCGCCACTGTGGTCTTCTTCCAGCCTGGCTGTGTCATGGCAATCTCGCCCAGGAAGGGCGGAATGTGCGGGAAGCGGGCCACCTCGGTGAGAAAACGGCCGATTTCAACTTCGGGATTTTCACCCGGCTGAATACGCCGGAAAAGCTTCAGGATCAGGTGGTCTCCGTAGAGGATGGAGGTATTGGATTGCTCAGCCGAGCCGACGCGCGACAGGCCCAGTTTAGTAGAGGTAGCCTGATGGAACGCCGTGGAGGCTCGCGCGTCGAGCCTGCCGCGCTGTGGAGCGCCTTCTCCGGCCGAGGGAGATTCGCGTGGCTGTAAGTGGTGTTTGGCCGTGGTAGCGTCGGATGAATCCGCAACTGCGGATTCATCGGCCTCCGCATCCCCGCCCCCGTGCGCGGCTAGAAGCGCCAGGCTTGAGTTTTGCTGAATCAGACGCAGAAGCGCCTGGCGAAAACCCTCCAATATTGTGGCATCGAAGAGAATCGCGGGGCCGAGCGGAAATGCGAGGGTTGCGAGCACGCTCTGGGGAGAGTCGGCGATCTCCTCGGTACCAGCGCCGATGGCGATCGAAAGCTGGTAAAAATCCGAAGGACCTTCTGAATACTTGACCTCCACGAAGAAGATCGCGGGTGGAAGCGGCGCCGCGCCGGGCAGTCCGAAAAAGGCGGAGTCTGCAGCCTCTTTTGCGTCCGAGCAGGCCACTTCTCCCCAGTCCAGTACCCGTGCCGACTCGATCCTGCGGGCCTTTGCTCCAAACCATCGTTGCTGCGGAAGCCATGCCGGCAGCGCATTTTCCAATGTCTTCTGGCAGTCTGTCGCAAGCAGCCCTGACCAGCCATGGCTGATCACCTCGGGCGTGATGCCCTTGTCTATCGCCACTTCCTGGGCAGCGTCCAACTGCGCTTCAATCGGGATATCGAGCTTCATGCTGGCGGGCTGAAGTTCGAGCCAGAGAAACGAGTACGGCGCCAGGGACAAAGCATAAGGGGCTTCGGTAATTGTTG
>JAJZNH010000760.1 GCA_021811745.1 Acidobacteriota bacterium | reverse complement strand
CGCTTCACCACCGACATGCGGCTGGAGCGGCGCAAAGAGGACGCGGAGATCAATCCCTTCGATGAATACGCCATCGAGGAGGGTCTGCGCCAGATCCTCGCGCACCGCACAGCACAAACAGCCGCCCGGCAGTTCGACGATGCTGCCCGCGACAAAATTCCGGCGATCCATGATTCTCTCCTATCATTGAGTTGGCCCGCAGCTTTAGTACGCCGGTCCGGTCCGTTCGATTCGGTGCGTTTGGCGACGCGGGCTCTATTTAGGATTCTTTCCGGACTTGTTGCGGCCGGTCTTCTGCACCAGAGCCGGCAGCGTTCCGCGCGGAAAGGCGGTTGACTGGCGCACCACCAGCCGAGTCGGAATTGGCCACTCCTTCTGCGTGGCTTTGCGATGGTCCGTCTCGACGCCGGCGCGGAGCGCTTCCACGGCCGCATCAGCCAGATCCCTGCACGACATCTGCACGGTGGTCAGCGGCGGCAGCATAAACTGCGCCAGGTGAATGTCGTCGAACCCGACCACTGAAATCTCCTGTGGCACACTGTGGGTGGTTCTGTAGAGCCCATGAAGCACGCCGATGGCGGTCATATCGTTTGAGCACAAAACCGCGGTGGGCAATTCCGGCAGCGCAAGCATGCGCTCCATGGCCGCAATGCCGCCCTCCATGGTGTGCGTACCGGTTACGATGAACCCTGCGGGTGCGGTCAGTCCCAGTTCCTTCATCGACTTCACAAAGGCATCGCGCCGCGCCACCGCCGAGCGCAGATGCAGCGGACCGGTGATAAACGCCATGCTGCGGTGGCCGAGCGCGGCCAGATGCTGCACCGCCTGCCGGATTCCCTCCTCGTAATTCACTTTGAGGATGCGGATATTCGGCAGGTCGGGTCCGGCGTCCACAAACACCAGCGGGAACTCGCTCTCGACAAGCCTTTGCACAAGCTCTTCCTCGATGCCGAAGGTCATGACGGCGACACCATCCACGTTGCGCTGCAGCATGCGCCGGACAAGCAACTCGGTGCGGGCCGGGTCATAGTTCGTCGAGCCGATCATCACTTCGTAGCCCTGCGCCACGGCCAGGTTTTCAAATTCCTGCACCAGTTCCGGGAAAAACGGATTCGTGATCTCCGAGACGATCAGGCCCAGAATGCGGCTGCGGCCTGAAACCAGCGCGCGCGCCTGTGTATTGGGCAGGTAGCCGATCTCGTCGACGGCCTTCCATACGCGCTTGGCCAATTCGGGATCGACGCTGGAAATGCGGTTGACCACGCGCGAAACGGTGGCGATGGAGACACGGGCGCGCTTGGCCACGTCGCGAATGCTGGCCGCTGCGCGCTTCCGCTTTGAAGATTGATTCCTGGGGGTTCTCATGGACAAAAGGATTGTACGCTTTCCGGGTGTTTCTCAGGTATAAGTTCCCGCGGAAGAACATGGCTGCGGCACGAAAATCAGAGCAAGCATCGCATAGCCGGCAATGATCAGCAGAGTTCTCATGCCAGAAAACGCTGTATTCAGGAAAGCGCTTTCCACGGGCAGTTGGATATCTTCCGCAGAAGCGCGCTTCAATCCCGTTGCGCGGACCCGCCTCGTTCTTTACGGATGATTCTGCCCGCCGGCCACCACTTCAAGGCCATGCCGCAGCAGATCTGTTATAGACGCGAGGCTCTCTTCAGCGCCACGCTTGCTGCCGGGCAGATTCACAATGAGCGTGCTGCCTCTGAGCCCGGCCACACCGCGCGAGAGCCACGCGAATGGATTGCGTGCCGCGCCGTTCGCGCGCATGGCTTCAGCCAATCCCGGAGCTTCGCGGTCGATTACGCGGCGCGTCGCCTCCGGCGTGCGGTCGCGGGGCGCAAGCCCGGTGCCGCCAACGGTGAGCACGAGCGCCGCGCCCTGGTTGCCAAGCTCTTCCAGTTTGGCCGCGATGGCATCCTCGTCGTCCGGCAGCAGGCCGGTCCACACCTGCGCCCCGGGCCAATGATGCTTGAGCAGCGCGGCTACGGCCGGACCCGCAGTGTCGGTCATCAGGCCCTGCGAGCACCGGTCAGATATGGTTAAAACGGCGAGCAGCATGAGGCGATTCCTGATTCTATTCCCCAGGCAGCATTTTAATCGTGTGCAGCCATGTCTCCACCAGCAGCGGCCAGTGGGTGATGGGCAGATCTGTGGGGCGCAGGCCGTAGCCATGCCCGCCCTGCGTATACACATGCAACTCGGCCGGGACTTTGGCTTTCTTCAATTGGAGAAAGTAGACTACGGCGTTCTCGACGTGCACCGGATCGTCCTCGGCCTGCAGCAGGAATGTGGGCGGCGTGTTGGCGGTCGGCTGAATGGCGGGGTTGGGCGCAAAGTCCTGATCGGCGAGCGCCAGGTAGCCGGGATAGATGACCACGGAAAAGTCAGGCCGGCAGCTTAACTTGTCGGCCGCGTCCAGCGGATCGTAGAGCCGGTGCTCATAAAGATTGCTGATCGCGGCGGAGAGGTGGCCGCCCGCCGAGAAGCCCAGCACGCCGATCCGGTTTGGATCGATGTGCCACTCAGCCGCGTGCAGCCGCACCAGGCCCATCGCGCGCTGCGCATCCTGCAGCGCTGCCGCGGACTTCGGGTAAGGCCCGGTATCGGGGACGCGGTACTTGAGCAGGATGCACGTAATGCCCTTCGATGTGAGCCAGTCGCACACCTCTGTGCCTTCCAGGTCGATGGCCAGGATCTTGTATCCGCCGCCGGGGAAGACCACCACTGCGGCGCCAGTGTTATTACCCTTGGGCTTATAGAGCGTAAGCGTTGGCCTGGATACATTCCCGAGGCGATACACCGGCTTTCCAGCGACAAGATGATCTTTGGTCGTGGTCGTATTCTCCTCGGGCGGCATGTTGGCGGGTTCGCCAGGCGCTGCGCCCGGCCAGATGGGCATGGTCAGATGACCGGGAGACGGTGGCCAGCCCGACGGCTGCGCCCAAAGGCATAGAGATGCGGATATAGCCGCGGCCGCGGCCAGTACAAGAAGCGCATTTGGCTTCATCTTTGAAACCTCCCCTCGAAAGAACTTCGCAGCGATGATTGCAGCCGCGGCGGCAACGGCGCAAATCACTATTACGAATTCGCATCGCCTCCGCGGCTTTCTGTTCAAGCGGACTTCACATGAATGCGCAGCGTGTCGTTGCGCGGTGTGACGCCCACGTTGGCGTCCATCCACTTCTCCTCGGTAATACCCGCGTCGTTGCCGCCTTTGGTTGTTCTTTCCGGGGCCGGGCGGCGCCAGACCGCCGCTTGCCGGGAAGTCGCAGTTGACGACGTTGACCTGCAAAGAATTGCAGCCGCAGTAACACGCTGCGTTCTTGGGTAGTGCGGAACCACACTGAAATTGCGCAAAAAGAACACCGGCTGCCCAGGCGGCCGGTGGCGATATTTACGGAAAGTGGAGTGTTATTGTGCCTGGGTCACTGGCGGGCGCGGCGCGGGCTGAGCCTGAGGCGGCGTGGCAGGCTTGGGTTTTCCGCTTTCCTGCTTCCGCGTCGGTGCCAGAATCGCATGCAGGATCGTACCTTCCATGCGCGGCATGAACTCAACCGTCCCGGCATCGCCGATGTCCTGAATGAGCCGGTTGATGATGTTGTAGCCCAGCTCGCGATGCGCCATCTGGCGGCCGCGGAAGCGCAGGCTTGCCTTGACCTTATCGCCTTCATTCAGGAAGCGCACTGCCTGGTTCTTTTTGGTCTGGTAGTCGTGCTCATCCACGGTCACGGAGAATTTGACCTCCTTGATCGTGATGACCTTTTGCTTCTTCCGGGCGGCGCGCTCGCTCTTCTCCTTTTCATAAAGGTAGCGGCCGTAATCCTGGATGCGGCAGACCGGAGGGATGGCGTTGGGCGAAACTTCCACCAGGTCAAGCCCACGCTCGCGGGCAATCTTCAACGCCTCAAAGGGCGGAAGAATGCCGAGCTGCTCCCCGTTTTCGTCGATCACACGAACTTCGCGCGCGCGAATCCGGTCGTTGATGCGGATAAAAGATTTTGTCGAACGTTTATCGAATGCGATGATGCTCCTCCATCTATCTTCTGCGCCCACCGCCGGGGATCACCCCGACCGCCACG
>JAJZNH010000539.1 GCA_021811745.1 Acidobacteriota bacterium | reverse complement strand
CGTCCCACTCCGGCGCGAACCGCTTCGCATCTTTGCGGCAAGATGTTTCACCCTCATGCCAATCCGCCGAACCCTCCCTTGGCGATGCGCGGCTGCGGTTCGATCGACTCGATCGCAGACCGGTTGGGACTCGCCCTACTAGTACGATAGACCTTGTGCCCGGTTCCCTCATCCTTGCCATCGAGAGCTCCTGTGACGAGACCTCTGCGGCCGTCCTCTGCGATGGGAAGCGGGTGCTCTCCAATGTGGTCGCATCGCAAATGATTCACAGCAGCTACGGCGGAGTGGTGCCGGAACTGGCCGCGCGCGAGCACCTGCGCGCTATTGTGCCGGTTGTACGCGAAGCCCTCCAGCGCGCCGGCGTCACCTGTGCCGATCTGGCCGCCATCGCCGTCACCGAAGGGCCGGGCCTGGCCGGCGCCCTGCTGGTGGGCATCAGCTTCGCCAAAAGTCTGGCCCTCGGGGCCGCTCTGCCGCTGATCGCCGTCAACCATCTGGAGGGCCACATCCACGCTGTTCTGATGCAAAACTCGTTTCCGGAGGGAACCTCCCCTCTGCTGGCGCTGGTGGTCAGCGGCGGCCACACGCACCTCTATCTAGCCACCAGGACGCGCCGGCAAGCCGGGTCTACCTGGAGCTACCACAACGTGGGAAAGACGCTGGACGACGCCGCGGGCGAGGCCTACGACAAGGTAGCCAAGCTGCTCGGCCTTCCCTACCCCGGTGGTCCCTGGATGGACGCTCTGGCCGCCCACGGCGAAGCCGACGACAAGCTCTTTCCGCTGGCCAGGATCAAAACCAAGATCACCGGTAGAACCGCCCCCAAGCTTGCGCGAGAGACCGCGGCAGCGCTCGATCAGGCTCGCTTCGACATGTCCTTCTCCGGTCTTAAGACGGCCGTCCGCCACTACGTCGAACAGCACCAGATGCAGCTCGCCATCCAGGAGCGCGAGCAAGCTCTCCGTTCCATGGATCTGCACCGGGCAAAGCCGGAAGCAGCTAACATCGCCCGCGCGCTGCCGCACTTCGATGCGCTGACCCTGAACCTGATCGCCAGCTTTCAGACCACGGCCGTCGGCAACCTGGCCCGCGCCGCCTTCGACGCCGCCGAGCACTACGGCGCACGCGGCGTGCTGGTCAGCGGCGGAGTCGCGGCCAACAGCCATCTGCGTAAAGCTTTCCAAGGTGAGGCGCAGCGGGCCGGGCTACCCATCGCCTTCCCTGAGGTCGCGCTCTCCACCGACAACGCCGCCATGATTGCTGCAGCGGCCTGGCCCAAGCTGCTGGCTGGGGAGTTCGCCCCCGACACGCTGGAGCCCGCGCCGCAGTTGCGCCTGGGCTGAAGCGGATTCAGCGCCGGGCCGGCGCTACGCCGCTACAAAATCACTGGAGCCAATCGCCCTTTCACCACGCATCCGGTTCCCGGGAAACCTCATCGCACAGCGGAGACGCGTCCGTTCCCTGGACCTTGAGGTTGACGCACGAATTACAGCAGCGGCGGGCTTGTCGGCGAGGCCGCGCCAGGTATCTCAACGACGTTGGAAGTGCCGCCGGATGATGCGGCGACCTGGCTGTTCACCAGCCCAATCGACGAGTTGGCAATCCAAACGTTTCCAGAGCCATCAATCGCGATGCCCACAGCCGTAGTGAACCCCGCTTGGCTGGCGGTAATCGTCACCGCGCTGGAAGCCGAATAATTACTGGCTTTGGTCAGCTCCGTAACGAAGCTCGAGGTGGACTGCACCTGGCTGGCTGAAGTGTCGAAGGCCGCCTCCAAGTTGGTAAACCAGACGTTCCCGGCCCCGTCAATCGCAATGCCCAAGGGAATGTCCGTCTCCGAAGCAAAGCCCGTGATGCTTACGGCTTGCGCCCAGGAGTAGTTGGACGCCAGCGTCAATTCCACAACCACTGCATTCATCGTTGCCGTACCAGACGAATTGGTGGCGGGGCTGACCCTCTCCGCAGTCATCCAGATGTTCCCCGCGCTATCCGAGGCAATGTCAAAGGGAAGCGTCCCGCCAGAGCTCCCACCGCTCGCACTCGCGGTGGAGATATTGACGGCGCTGCTCGCCGAATAGTTTGAGGCTTTCGTAAGCTGTGTAACTCCTGGGCTTCCGCTATCTGAAAGCAGAGCGACATTTGTAATCCACAGATTGCCGGATGGATCCATCGCTACCATCGCGGGACTGGCAAAGCCGGTGCTTCCGCCGGAGATATTGCGCGCGGCCACGGCAATGGAATCTCCAGTCGCATTGGACGCTTGGACTGCCGAGGCCGGCAACTCCGTTACAGAGTTGCCGACAATATTCGCCACCCATATGTTCCCTGATGCGTCAGCGAGGATTCCGCAAGGTCCATTGAAATTCGTATTTCCTCCAGAGATGACCACGGCAGAGGAAGCAGCGTATCCAGACGCCTTGGTCAGTTCAGTAACGGAGTTGGATCCAAAGCTGCTCGTAATCCAGACGTTCCCGGACGGATCGATGGCCAGAAATTTGGAACCGTTCAGACCCGTGCTGACGCCGGAGATGTTGATCGCGCTGCCGGCCGAAAAGTCGCTTGCCTTGGTCAGCTCGGTCACGCTGCCTCCCCCCGCCTGACCGTAGCCGCCGGAGTAATCCGTCACCCAAACATTGCCGGACCCATCCACCGCGACATCCAGAGGGTTCGAGAGTCCCGAGGTTCCGCCGGAGATCTTGCTGAAGGTGAAGCTGGGAGCTTCTCCGCTCGACCCGGTTCCGCTGCTCGACCCAGCCCCGCCGCTGCTTCTTGACGAACTGCCGGATCCGGACCCGAACCGCTCGCCGCGCTGTGGCTTGTGCCTCCACACGCGATCAGCGAAGACGAAGCCACTGCAAGGGCGACAACGGCCAGAAGCCTACGTTGAGTAAAGGCCGAGAAACTTGCCTGCTTGGTCATGCGATTCATGGATACCCCCGAAGAGTGATAAGCCTTTGCTGTGAAGCGTGCTTTTACCTCGAAGCATCACGAACTTTTTTGCCTTTTTTGCATCGAGCAGCGCCGCCCGCAAACCAGACCGACGTTCAAGCGTTAAGACAAAGAGAGCGCGCCTTGCGTAGCCCGCGGCAAAGGCTCCGCGCAAGCTCCACAGACGAGACCTCGGAACTCTGTAACACTAACAAATTGAGTGATATACGGGCTAAGCCAGCGAGCTGCGGCGCGGCTCTCGCGGTGGATCGGGACATCAACTTCAGCGATCGGGTGAAGTTCTCAGGAGCCCGCGCCGCCGATTCGCCAGGGCTCCGGCGGTCTGTTCCCCTGGGCGCTTCGCAACGCATGCGCCCTGGCCGATGCGACAGGCGAGACCTGGCGCTCTTCCGTCCCAGGGCTCTCTCCGAGCCCGGGCGGCAGCCGAACCGGTCCCGGCTCCATCTCGGCTAAAATCGAAGCGTAGCGACAAAAGCAGAAAGCAGCTTGCGGTGCGGCGCCCCCAGCCAATGCCCCGCGGCAACCGACGACGCGTGGCCTTACAACTCTTCAATACTCTCTCCGGAAAGATCGAACCTCTCTTCGCCTCCGATGGCCATGCGCTGCGCTTCTACTGCTGCGGTCCCACCGTCTACGACTACGGACATATCGGCAACTTCCGCACGTTTCTGCATGTGGACGTGCTGCGCCGCGCCGCCCGGCTCAGCGGTCTGGCGCTGCATCACGTCATGAACATCACCGACGTAGATGACAAGATCATCCGCAACGCCGCCGCCGCCGGACAGTCCATCGGCGAGTACAGCGCCCGCTTCGAGCGCGCCTTCTTTGAAGATATGGACGCCCTCAACATCGAACGTCCTGAGGAGATCGCCCGCGCCACCCAGAACATCCCCGGCATGGTCGCCCTGATTGAGCGCCTGGCGGCCCAGGAGATCGCCTACAAGACCGAGGACGGTAGCTGGTACTTCCGCATCAACCGCTTCCCCGGCTACGGCAAGCTCTCCAAGAAGGACCTGGCCGGGATGGAGGATGGAGCGCGCGTCGATGTCGATGAGTATGACAAGGATGCGGCTCGCGACATTGCCCTGTGGAAGGCCGCCCGGCCTGCGGAGATAGCCAGCCAGGCTGCCTGGGATACCG
>JAJZNH010000872.1 GCA_021811745.1 Acidobacteriota bacterium | reverse complement strand
TTTCCGGCCAGGCTTCCATGGACTGCTCTATACTGAAAACGTTTTTAAGCCGCCAGTATGAGCAAACCGCCTGCTACCCCAGGAAAACGGCCCCGCAAAAAGAGCGGGCAGATGGACATTCGCGAGGTCGCGGAACAAGCCAAGGTTTCGATCGCGACCGTGTCGCGGACCATCAACAACGTGCCTACGGTGAACCCGCGCCTTGCCAAGCGCGTCTGGCAGGTGATCCGGGAGCTGAACTACATTCCCAACCCGCAGGCGCGGGCCCTGGTTTCCGGCCGCAGCGGCATCCTGGGCCTGATCGTTTCCGAGATCACCAACCCCTTTTTCCCGGAGCTGATCCAGGGATTTGAAGATGTGTGCCTCGAAAACGGCTACGAGATCCTGGTCAGCTCCACCAATTACGAGCCGGAGCGCATGGCGCGCTGCATTCGCCGCATGCTGCAGCGCAAGGCCGAGGGGGTGGCCATCATGACCTTCGGCATCGAGGAGCCGCTGCTCGGGCAGCTCACGGACCGCAACATTCCCATGGTCTTTGTGGACGTGGGACCGGGGGGCCCCGGCGTCAGCACCGTCGACGTGGACTACCACAAGGGGATCCGCCAGGGGGTGCAGCATCTGGCCGCGCTTGGCCATCGGCAGATCGGATTCATCTCCGGCCCGCGGCGCCTGCATTCCGCGCAATCCCGCATCGCGGCGTTTACCCGGTCTATTGAAGAGTGCGGCCTCAAGCTGAACCCCGCCTGGATGGTCGAAGGCGATCACACCCTCGAGGGAGGCATGCGCGCCCTGGAGACATTGCTTGCCACCGGCGAGCTGCCCACCGCAATCATGTGCTCCAACGACATGACCGCCATCGGCGTGCTGCACAAGGCATATCGTGCCGGGGTGCGCGTGCCTCTCGATCTGTCGGTGATCGGCTTCGACGACGTGCATCTGGCCGAGGTGATGATTCCGCCGCTCACCTCGATCCGCATGTCGAGGACCGATCTGGCGCGGGCCGCCGTGAGCGCATTGCGCGCGCATATCGAAGGGACCAACCCTGGACGGGGATTCCAGGTCGACACCCAGTTGGTGGTTCGCGAGACCACGGACTATCCTCGCGGCTCGATGCAGGACCTGCGCAAGCCACCGCGCTAAAGCGGTTCTCCAATTGGTGTCGAGCGAGTTGGTGTCGAGCGAGGCCGAGGCGATCAAGTGGCGTTTTCCTTAAGAAAACGCCACCCTGCAGGATTTTGGCGACTCGATAGAAATTGGAGAACCGCCTTAGTCAGAGCCTCTCCGGGACTACGCTGGCTGTTTTTCGCCGTGCCGTTGGTCACGGCGGACGGCACGCTTTGTGTGCCGCGTAGTCCAACGCCAGCGCCATGCCTCACCCCAGGAAGCGGAAGATCGCACGATTGCCGACCGGCGATGAAATCCGGCGTGCGGACGCAGGAATCAACCCGGGCGCCCGGAATTCAAGCACCCGCGGATCGTCGCAGCTCCCAGTCCTCGATGAGAACATCGCGTGCTACGAGGCAATCAGATCTTTCTTGATCTCCACGCCCCAACCTGGACCTTGCGGCAGGTTCAGATAGCCATCCTTGTCCACCAGCGGGGGATTCTCGAAAATCGCGAACCCATTGGTATACGGCGCCGCGGGCGGGTCGTGCAGGATCTCAATCCACGGCGAGTTCGGCCAGGAGGCGATGGCGTGCAGATGGGCGATGGTGCCCAGATTGCCTCCTCCGTGATGGGGAATCACTCGCTTGTGGTGCGCCTGGGCCAGTGCCCCGATCTCGCGAAGGCCGGTGACGCCGTCCGAAACCATGACGTCCGGCTGCACGATGTCGTAGACCTTCTGCTCCAGGATCCAGCGGTATTCGTGCACGCCGCGATTGTTCTCGCCTCCGGCGATGGGAATATCCACCAGGCTGCTCAACCTGGCGAGTTCGTCGAACTGGTAGCGCAGCCGC
This sequence comes from Acidobacteriota bacterium, assembly GCA_021811745.1. Next base: position 2,133 of record JAJZNH010000872.1, on the reverse strand, counting down.
GGTTCTTCCAGCCAGACACAGTTCAAACGCTGGAGTTCCCGCGCCGTCTCCAGCGCACGGCGAAAATCCCACATCACCCCCGGTTGCCACGAGCCAAAGGACTGCGCCTGGTTGGCGTCCACCATGATGTCCATGTCGTCGCCCACCGCTTTGCGCACCGCTTCCACCAGTTGCACGTCTTCCTTCATCGTAGGGTAATGCGCGCGCAGCTTGATCGCCTTCCAACCCTGCGATTGGAGATGGACCGCCATGCGGACCCGCTCCTCCGGAGTGGAAAGCTGGATCATGCTGGCATAGGCGGGCACCCGGTCCTTGGCAGCGCCCCAAAGCTTGTACACAGGCTGGCCCGTGGCCTTTCCGATCAGGTCCCACAGCGCAATTTCCAAAGCTGAAATCGAGTGCGGACTCCCGCCCAGGTAGTAGCGGAGCGGACCGGCCAGTTGCTCAACATAGAACGGGTCCTTGCCGACGAGCTGCGACTTGGCCGCCGCCAGCCACGCAGGATCCATGCCCGGCCCGATGCCCGACACTCCCCCATCGGTATGAATCTCGATGACCGAGCCGCCGCCGATCCGCTCGGTGATCACCGTTCCTGGATTCCACGCCGCTACAATCTTGCCGGTTTCGCGAACCACTTTCAGTTTCACGATCCGGATATCGGTGATCTTGAGCGGCGACGCCGAGCGCATCTCCGCCATCACCGGAGGCAACTGCGACATGACCATGGCCAGCGACGCCGACTTCAGAAAATCTCTTCTTTGCATGGGTGACCTCTAAGGAATGTATCTATCCCGCAAGCGCGGCGATCAGGCGACCATTCTACCCGGAAGACCGTGCAATCGTCGCGTATCGATTGCAGGCGAAAGAATCGCCCATGAAACTGGGCGTCCCAGGTCCCTGGCTTTCGGGTCAAGGACACCCTCGCTTTTGGGGACCTGGGAAACCACGTAACTGCGCGGCCGAGGACGAAACAATTCAGCGATCCTCGTGGCGAAGATGGAAGTCGAATGTGGTGACGCCGGGGCCGGCCGGGGTGATGTTGGAGTTATCCAGACCGGCGTTCGCGTACTGGCTATTCTGCTGTGCCGTAGCGTCCAGATGCACATGCGCCAGGTAGAGTTCCAGCGGATAGCTGGCGTTGTAACCCTGGAACTGCGAGTACGCGCCCGGCTGGGAATCGATCGCCATCAGGTGATCGACAACGATGTCGTGGACCCACGGAATGCCCGGCTTTCCCGAGCAGGTGCCATAGTAGGGATTGAAGATCAGCAGGTGCTTGATGCCGGCCAGTCGCGTGTTGCGGTAGGTAACCTGCTTCACTTCGCCGCCGCAGGTCGGATCGGTCTTGATCCGGATCCCATTGTTATCCGTCGCCACAATGCCGAACTTGTCGGTGCCGAACATCTGGTTGTTTTCCCACAATACATTGCTCACGCCGTACATGGTCTGGCTGCCGATCGACATGCCGTGTGTGCCGTAAAAACGGCTGTTGCGCACGGTAATGTTGGCCGCCGGTCCGGAGTTCGTCTTGATCGCCACGCCGTCGTCGCCGTCATTGAGGGAGCAATCGAAGACCGTAGCGTTGGTCAGGCTGTCGATGTCGATGCCGTCGGTGTTCTTGGTATTCGCCGGCGTAAGCACCTTCAGCCGCCACACCGTCAGGTTCGAGCCGCCTTCTACATACAGGTGCATCTTGGCGGCGTGCGTGAGGGTGACGTTGTAGACGGTGAAGTTCTGCGCGTTTTTGGAGTTGATCAAGCGCGGAGATCCGGAGATGAGGTCTCCTCGGCCGTCGATCGTGCCCGGACCCATGATGGCCGGATCGGTGCCGGAGATGCTGATGAATTGCTTGGTCCCGTAGTTGTTGCCGAAGAGCGTGACGCCCCAGCCGAGGACGAGGGCTTCGCCCTTGACGGTGAGCGCTCCCGCATAAAACGCATTGCTGGTGAAGGTGGGCGCCAGCAGTACCGCCTGGCCGGTATTGGCGCAATCGGCGAGCGCCGCCGTCAGCCGGGCGGTGTCGTCGGTGGCCGGTGGAGTGGCGCGGTCTGCGGCGCTGAACTGCGCGCGCAGCACCGTGCAAATCTGCGGAGAGTGAGGTTCAGGAACCCGGCGCGGATCCCCGGTGGCCAA
>JAJZNH010000447.1 GCA_021811745.1 Acidobacteriota bacterium | reverse complement strand
TCACTTTGATCCGGAGCCGACGGGCGCACAGTAGCATCGCTGAGCGCCCAGCCTGCCCCGGGGATGATCCGGATCGACATCGAAAGAGGTTGTGGCCTCCGGGCTGGGCGCAGGGGACGCCGGCGTTTGCTGCTTGGGGAAATATTATGCGCATTGACAGGGAGCATTTGTCTTCCGTAAGGTTCGGATCGTTGGATGCGCTCTCAAAAGAGATTGAATCAGGCGAAGCGCGAGGGTGCCAGCGTCTGTTGCAGGGAGCGGTGAGGAGATGAAGATGTTCCGTTCAGGGATAGTGGTTCTATGGATCGCATTTGCCGGCCTTTCGTATAGAGTGCAGGCGCAGATGGGAAACCCCGCCACCGGGCCAACCAAGATTCCGATCGAGCAACTTGATCCGGCGCGCACCGCGGTCGCTTTGACCCTGGAGTCGGCGGTCCATACGCCCCTGCCCGAGCAGTACATCTGGACCGATGCCAGCTCGTCGATAGCGGAGCGCAAGGGTGTGGGATCGCATTACTTCCGACGCGCCTTTACGCTCTCCCAGGTCCCCGAGCGGGCGGAGATGTACGTTGCCGGTCCGAGCGAGGCAACGATTTATGTGAACGGCCGCAAGGTGGGTCAATATCAACTCGATCCCTCCTTTCCGATGGGCATCCGCGTCTATGCGTGCGATGTCAGCAAGGCTTTGCAGGCGGGGACGAACGTTGTAGCCATTGAAGCCATCCGCGGGCCGCGGGTGGCCAGTGGAGCGGTGATGGCGGTGAAGATTGTGCCTGCGGCGCTGGGCGTGAGCGCTGCGCCGCTGCTGATCAGCGATGCCGCCTGGAAGGCGAGCATGCAGCTCACTCCTGGGTGGCAAAATCCAGGGTTCAACGACAGCGGCTGGAGCGCAGCCGACAGCCTGGGCGGCGTGGAAAGCTCCTACGAGTTCTTCCAGTGGAACGCGGATGCCGGGATGTACGCCTGGCCGGGCTATGACGGCATCTCGGCGTTCCTGGGTCACTATTCCTTGAATCCGGAGAGCTTGCAGGATGTCTCCAACGGCGCCGGGCGGATCATGCACCCTGAGGCCCTGACGCTGGGCGGGCCGAACTTCCAGGTGGAGTTGCCCAAGGCGCGCTTGAGTAGCTTTGACGCGCCTTCGATGCTGCTCGATTTCGGGCGCGAGGTGGCCGGACGCCTGGAGTTGGACTCCAGTTCCTCTGCGCCGATGGATGTGACGGTGCAGTACGGCGAGTCCGAGATGGAGGCGCTGCACGATCCTTACCTGGGCGTTGACCCGGTCCACGTGGCTGCGCATGGCACAGCCTATGGCCCCAAGAGCGCCTTCCGTTATGCGCTGGTGCGCTTTGTGGGCGGCAGGCAGATGAGCTTCAAGGCTATCCGGCTGGATGGCATCGCCTATCCGGTCACCTATCAGGGCTACTTTGACTCCTCAGACAAGCAGTTGAACCTGATGTGGGCGATCGGCGCCTACACGGCGCATCTGTGCATGCAGGACGACATCTGGGATGCGCCCAAGCGTGACCGCGGCCGCTGGATGGGCGACCTTGACGTCAGTGGGCGCACCATCGAGGACGCCTTCGGCGGCAACTTCCTGATGGATGACACGCTCGATCACCTGCTGGGAGCCAATCCCGTACACAGCGATGTCAATGGCATCCCCGGGTACTCCGCCTTCTGGCTGACCGGCGAGAAGGAGTATTTCCTGCACACCGGCTCGATGAAGCAGTTGCAGCAGACCCATGCGCGCATGGTGCAACTGCTGAACTACATGGAGCTGGAGATGAACCGCCGCAACCTGTTTGCGGACAAGAACCACGCGTGGACCTTTGTGGACTGGTCTCCGGAGATGAGCGGAGACACGCCGCTGACCCGGATGGCGACGCAGTTCGAGTTCTACGCCGCCTTCAAGGATGGAGCCTATCTGCTGCGGCAGTTGAAGGACGAGGCCAATGCGCAGAAGTTTGCCGCCGAAGCGCAGAAGCTGAAGGCAGCGTCGCGGCAGTATCTGCAGGACGCATCAGGATCCTATGGGAACCGGTGGCAGACCAACGCCTATGCGGTGCTCTCCGGGGTGGCGGACCCGGCGCAGTATCCGGCCATCTGGAAGGACGCGCTCTCCAGCGTGGGACACATCCAGTACAACGCGTTTATCATTACGCCCTACTACAACTATTATGTGGTGAGCGCGATGGCGAAGATGGGACATCGGCAGTCGGCGCTGAACTGGATACGGCAGTACTGGGGCGGGATGACGCAGGAGGGAGCGACGAGCTTCTGGGAGGGATATGACCCGGCGTGGTACAAGGGCGTTGACTTTCATGCCTCCCTGCAGGCCGACAACATGTCCGGCTTCCGGGTGAGCCTGGCGCACGGATGGTCCAGCGGGGTGACGCCGTGGCTGATGGAGCAGGTGATCGGCATCCAGGCCACCGGGCCGGGATTCTCCACGGTCAACATCCGTCCGGACCTGCTCGATCTCTCCTGGGCCAAGGGTGGAGAGCCGACGCCGCGCGGGATGCTGAAGGTGAGCATCCGCAAGCAGGATGGCTATACCACGGAGGTGGATCTTCCCCCGGCGACCACGGCGACGGTCTCTGTGCCAGTGTCGTCTGCAACCTCCCAGGTGGAGGTGAACGGCAAGCCCATGAGCGCCCGCTCCGCGGAGGGCGGAGCGAGGGCGGTGCTGGTGTTGAACGCCAGTGGGCAATACCTGATCCACAGCCGCTAAAGCAGTTTCAGTGTAGGTGCACCCAATGCCTCGACTTCTATGGGCGCTTTCCCGAAGAAAAAGTCGCGGCAAGCCCGTTTCGGAGAAACCTCCTCCCCCGGGAAAGCTAGAAGCCAGAGCCCGGGGCCCGCTCCATGCTTTAAAGCTTGTTTTCCAGAGTTTTTGTACCATCATCGTAGGGATGGATTCCCAGAGCCGGCGACAGGAGCGTCGGCGGCTGAGGCTGGACAGTTCCCGATTTGGGTTTCGCTGGTCGGCCAACCTGGAATCGCAGCTCGGTGAGGCCCTTTTATAGAAAAGTTTTCCTATGCTCTTTTGACGAAGTTGCCTGTACGCGGTTACAACTGACATTTACTATCGAATAGCAATTGTGGAGATCAACGCCCTTGACTTCAGAGAAATATGGCACTCCCACTCCTTCGGCGCCGGTGCCGTCCCGCGCCATGGAATGTCTTGCGCCGGCGCGCGTGAATCTGCTTGGGGAACACACCGACTACAGCGGCGGTCTTGTGCTTCCCATGGCGATTCCATTTGTGACCCGAGCGGCCATTCGCCCGCGGACAGACTCGCATTGCAGCTTCACCAGCGAACTGTTCTCCACTACCTTGACGCTGGACCAGACGGACCGCTCCGCCGCCCGCGGAGATTGGAGCGATTACCCGGTTGGGGTATTGCGTGAACTTCAGAACCGGGGTGCCGAACCTCCCCCTTTTGATCTGCGCCTGAGCGGTAACGTGCCGCTGGCTGCCGGCCTCAGCTCCTCAGCCTCCGTCGAGGTCGCCAGCGCCATGGCGATGCTGGCGCTGACGCAGACTCGCTGGACAATTGAAGAGATTGCCTTGCTGTGCCGGCGCGCGGAGAACGAGTACGTCGGTTCCCCTTGCGGCATCATGGACCAGTTTGCCATCGTCGCCGCTCAGGCCGGACATGCGCTTCTTCTAGACACCCGTACGCTGGCCTACGAACATCTGCCCATGAATAAAGGAGAGCTGGGAGAGACGCGGATTGTGATCTGCAACTCCATGGTCCGGCACTCGGTGGCCAATGGCGAGTACGGTATCCGCCGCCGCGAGTCTGAAGAGGGCCAGGCAGTCCTGGTCGCCCGCTTCGGCTTGCGCGACCTGGGCGACGCCACGATCGCCCAACTGGATTCCGTCTGCTCCGAGATGTCTGTGGCTGCCTTGCGCCGCTGCCGTCACATCATCACGGAGAATGCGCGAGTGCGCGCGGCCAAGGAGGCCATGAACGCCGGTGACCCCATCGCTTTCGGCAAGCTGATGTTGGGGAGCCACACCAGCCAGCAAAATGACTTCGAATGCAGTTGCGAAGAGATCGACTTTCTGGTTGAGACCGCTGC
>JAJZNH010000837.1 GCA_021811745.1 Acidobacteriota bacterium | reverse complement strand
ATGAAGTAACGCTTGACAAAAGCCTCGTCCACCACCGCGACGTTGCGCGTGGCGGCCGTGTCCTGGCGGGTAATGGTTCTTCCCCGCACCAGCGACTGCCCCATGACCTCCAGGTAGCCGGGGCTCACTCGGTCCCAGGAGGCGGAGATGTGCTCGGGGTCGTCTAGATTGGGCGGTTTGGAACCTGGCCGGAAGATCAGCTCGCCCCAGTTGTTGGTGAAGGGTGTATATAACGCCAGCGCCGCCCTTTTGACGCCCGGAATCTGTTCGAGCCGCTGCTGTAGCGCCCGGTAGGTGGCATCCAACTTCTCGGCTGAGTAGCCCGTAAACGGCGCATACAAGCTGATGCTTACGCGGTGATCGGTCAGGAAGCCAAAATCCTGGTTCTGCATCTTTTCGAGACTGCGCACGAGCAGACCTGCCCCGCTCAGCAGCACCACGGACAGGGTCGCCTGGAACACCACCAGCGACTTCCGCCAGAAGGAGCTGCGATCGCGCGTCGTGCGGCTGGCACCGTGCAGCGCCGCCAGGGGATTGGCGCGCGAGGCCAGCCACGCGGGGGCCGTTCCGAAGAGCAAACCAGTGATGAGCGACACGCCGAAGGCGAAGCCCAACACGGGCAGCGAGGGCAGGGCGCTGATGGGGACGTAGTGCGCATGGCGAAAGGCAAGCGCAACGATGAGCTTGACGCCGGCAAAGGCCACCACAAGTCCCGCGGCACCACCGACCGTCGCCAGCACGAGGCTCTCCGTGAGCCACTGCCGGATCAGGCGCCCGCGGGGCGCCCCAAGCGCAAGCCGGATGGCGGTCTGCGGATTGCGCGCCGATGCGCGCGCCAGCAGGAGGTTGGCGATGTTCGCGCAGGCGATGAGCAGCACCAGTCCACAGACGGCGAGCAGGATGCTCAGGCTGGCCTGGTAGTCGGCCTTCATCACGCCGATTCCCGCCCCGCCGGGAGTGATGCGGACGTGCTGCTTGGGAAGCACCTCTTTGACCTGTGGCGCAAACTGCGGATAGAGCGGGCCGAAGTCATTCACAAACCAGTTGCGCAGCAGCGTGGTGAACCGTGGCCCCAGCGAATCCGGGTTTGTCCCCGGCCGGACACGGCCAATGATGCGTAGCCAGGCCATCGGCAGGTTCAGCAGCGTGTTTTCGCCCGCAATCAGGGGTTCCTGCTGGATGGGCAGGAAGAGTTCCGGCGGATCGCTCTTGAGAGTCTCACCATCGAAACCTGGGGGCGCAATCCCGACGATGGTGAAGGGATGGCCGTCGAGGTAAAAGGTGGCGCCGACGACACTGGGATCCGCCCCATACAACTGCTGCCAGGCACGGTGCGTGAGCATCGCGGCAGGCGGGGCCTTGCGCTGATCGTCGGCCGGCACCAGCGTGCGCCCGGCAAAGGCGCGAATGCCGAAGGTGGAGAAGTAATTTCCTGAAACATATTCGGCGTTCAGCGGCTTTGCTTGTCCGGTCTCTCCGCCACGCCGGACGCTAAACAGGTCGCGCCCCGCCTGGAATGCCGCCATCTGCTCGAACTCTGGTGCGGCAGCCTGGAAGCGCTGATAGAGCACGTAGGGAAAGAGCCCCCAGCTTCCCTCCGGTCCCATGTTCACGCAGCAATCGCGGCCCTCGCCCACGCGGTACAGCGTCGCGGGGTCCGTCACCGGCAACGACTTCAGCATGACTGTATGAATCAGCGAAAAGATGGCGGTGGTAGCGCCGATGCCGAGCGCCAACGTAAGCATAGCGGTCAGGGTGAAGATGGGCGATTGCCGCATCTGGCGCAGAGCGTACACAAGATCCTGCCCCAGGGTTCGCATAGCATACCTCTTGCAGGTTGCATACGAAGAATGCGCCGGGCAAGTTCCCAGCCGTGTGATCTGCAACACGGCCGGATGGCGCCGAATCAACGAGAGCAGGATTTTTCTTGAAGGCCGCGGCCGTTCGGATCAGGTCTTCAGAAAGGCCGGGCCGGCACAGGCTTCCGTGCCTGGAAGCCCATTGACGGGCAGAGACCGAGCCGTGTTCGCGCCGAATCAGGAAGAGATGGCCGCTGCGCGGAGTTTCCTTGAGTTGAGGGGCGGTGAGCGCGTGGATCTCATTCAATCCGAAACTTGCCAGCGCGGCCGAAGCATGGGCCCGCAAAGGCAGGGCCACGAACCAGAGAGAAGCACCCACGGGCTCTTCGACTCCGCTTGCCGCAAAGACGCGGCAAGCTCCGCCCAGGACGACAACGCAATTCGGTTGCGAGCTTCAGGCTCAGCGCCCCCGGTAGACGCCGGCCGGCACAAAATGCCCCGGCCGGCGGAGCCGGATCTGCACTAGACGAGCTTGGCGTCGAGGGTGATCTCGGTATTGTTGGCGAAGAGCTTCGAGATCGGGCAGCCGGCTTTCGCGTCGGCCGCGGCTTTGTCAAAGGCCTCTTTGCTGGCGCCGGGAACGCTCGCCGTGGTGGAGAGGGCGATCCTGGTCACCGCGAAGCCCGCGTCGGTCTTGGCCAGGGTTACGGCAGCATGCGTTTCAATCCGGGTGGGTGTCAGGCCCGCGCCACCCAACTGCGCGCCCAGCGCCATCGAGAAGCAACTGGCATGGGCGGCCGCAATCATTTCCTCTGGCGTGGTGCCGGCGGCCGCGCCTTCAAAACGGGTGGCGAACGAATAATTTGCGTCCTTCAGCACTCCCGTCGCCGTGGAGATTGTGCCTTTACCTTCCTTCAATGAACCTGTCCAAACCGCACTTGCCTTGCTTGCCATAAGTTCCTCCTTGGGGGATTCAAGAATCCTTGAGTTGCAGTCGTGGTTGCCGGATGCGCCGCGATGGGGACGCCCAGGCGCTGCTCAAAAAAAGCCAATGTACGAGACGGCTCTCTCATAGAGAGCGTACTGCGCCGCCTCTCTTCTATGCTAATCTGTCGGGCATGTTGCCTGAACGGCCACGCGCTTTCGATTCCGGATTTGTGATCGATGCTGCGCAAAATGTCTCGCATGGTGAGGCGGAGGGCGCGGCGGCGGCGGACCACCACAGCCAGGTGTGCCCCAATTGCGGGCGCCAACTCAGCAGCCACCGTTGCAAGCTGGTCTGCACACAGTGCGGCTACTACATGAGTTGCGCAGACTATTACTGAGGCTCGCTCAGGAGCCGTCCAATGAGCCCGGCACACGAACGCTCGAAGTTGCGGCAACTCTGGATCAAGAAAGTTCCGCGCCGCGCCCGGGGGCAAGAGCCCCAAGGGCCGCGGAGGGGAGCAGGCGTGCGCGCGTGAGCACCTTGCGGGCTAGACCGGTGAGGGGCATGCCGACAGCCTCGTGAAGCGGCACCCAACGCCGCTGGCCGCCGGGAATGGTCAAGGTTTCCGCGTCGTCTTCAAGAACGGCGCGGATGCGCACGTAGTAGTTCACCTGCATGATGGCATGGCGGACGGTCATGCGCAATTCATCCGGGGGAACGGCCGGCTCGCGCAGCAACGGCAACTCCCAAAGGCCAGGCATGACCGACACCGAATCCGGCCGCTGTTCCAGCAGCACCTCGCGGCCCGTGGTAGCGTGCGCGTTGCCCGGGTTGCGGCGGCTGCGCACGCTGAGCGCATGGGCAACCTCGCGGCTGAGCATCCGAGGCCGCGGCGAAGTTTTGTGTTCGCCGCGGGTATGGCAATGACGAAGGGCTGGGCAGGTCTGGCACAGGGGATTGCGGGGCAAACAGAGGGTCGCGCCCAGTTCCATCATCGCCTGGTTGAAGTCGCCTGGGCGCCGGGGATCAACAAGGAGCCCAGCCAACTCTTCGATTTTGCGCTTAAGGGCGGCGCCGCCCTTGCGGCTGCCCATCTCCCAACCCGCCAGGCGGCATAGCACCCGCTCAACGTTGCCGTCGACCACGGCCACTTGCTCACCGTGCGCGATGCTGGCGATGGCGGCGGCCGTATAAGCGCCGATTCCGGGCAGTGCACGCAGTTCATTGGCCGTGACCGGCAGGTTGCCGTGGTGGTGGTTGGCCACAAACTGCGCCGCCTTGAACAACATGCGCGCACGCCGGTAATAGCCCAAGCCGCTCCACAACGCCAGCACTTCCTCCTCCCGCGCCAAAGCCAGCGAGACCAG
>JAJZNH010000630.1:1437-4103 GCA_021811745.1 Acidobacteriota bacterium | reverse complement strand
TTTGTGCCGACTGGAGAATGATAACGCTACGTTTTTGCAGCGACCCCGCTTCGCGGGCAGAAGTTTCCAGCAAGGGCAATCCTTTTACGGCGCCATCCTGCTGGCCGGAAATCTGAGCTTCCGGTTTTGTACCTTGCGGCTCCATCCTGCATGAGCTGAAGGAATCTGTTCTTAGGATGCGCCTTATATCGGGCTGGCAGCGATCATCTTTCTGCAACTTTCGTGGAAGGCCGGCAGTTCGTGAGGCGGAAGCGGGCTCTTTCTGAGGCCAACTTCAGCAGGCAACCGGCAACCGGCCGCCGCTGTAAATGCAACCGAAAGCCGGCTCGCGCACTGAAGGAGATGTCCAAGCCATCGGCGCTTACTGCATCAGCAATCCATGATTCAGCATCAGGTGCGCAGCCACTCCCGCGGCAAAACCGAGCATGATCGCCCAGCTCCATTTCAGATGCGAGGTGACGGTATACGTTTCTATTCCGAGGACCATGAGAGAAATCCACGTGGACGAGCCAATCGACAACAGCGAACCACCAATCCCGGCGGTGAGTGTGAGAAGAAGCCACTGCCCCAGGTTCATGGCGGGATGCATGGTGAGAACGGCAAATGTCAACGGAATGTTGTCAATGATCGCGGACAGAATTCCAATGGCGATGTTTGCGGTTGTACTGCCAAAGCCTATATAGAGAAATTTGGACAGGATGTCGAGATAGCCGAGAGCACCGACGCCGCCGATACAGAACATGATTCCATAGAAGAACAGCAACGTATCCCACTCTACCTTTTCGAGAATGTTGAAGATGGAAAATGGTCTTCTCGGATACCACCTTGTATCGCCTTGCGGCGACAGTGTAGAGCTCGTTGAGTCATTCGCCAGTATTTTGGCTTCGGCGCGATGCAGAAAATAGGAATATAGATTGAGTCCGCCGAGTCCCATCATCATGCCGAGAAATGGCGGAAGGTGCAGAGTATGATCAAGTATCACTGTCGTCGCAATCGTCGCCAGGAATAATCCGGTAACAAAATAGCCGCCCTTGCGTATCTTTGCCGTATATTCTGCCGCGGCTGTCATTTCCTTCGGAATTGTAAGAGAGATGATTGCCGCTGGAATCAGCCAACTAATCAGAGAGGGAAGAAAGAGCGCGAAGAACTCGTTGAACGGCACCATGCCTCTCTGCCAGATCATGAGTGTCGTAATGTCTCCGAAGGGCGAAAATGCGCCTCCAGCATTTGCCGCAACAACAACATTGACGAGCGCGCCGACCGTCGCCTTCTTGCTTTGCCCGAGAGTTGCTATGGCAACAGTCCCCATGACTAAGGCGGTGGTCAGGTTATCGGCCACGGGTGATAGAAAGAAGGCCATGATTCCGACGGTCCAATAGACACCGCGCGCCGAGAGCTGCAGCGCGGTCAATCGTGCGCGCAAAACTTCAAACACGTTGCGCTCCACCATCGTATTGACGAAGCTCATGGCAGAGAGCAGGAACAGGAATAGCTCGGCGTAATCCAGCAAAACGATCCGCAGCTTAATGCTGACTTCCTGTGGGCGTCCTTCGAGGTGAAAGGCGATGGCGACAAGGATCCATATCAAGCCCGCTGCAATCATGACAGGCTTCGACTTGCGGAGTTCCAATTTCTCTTCCGCGAAGACAAGCGCGTACGCGATGCAAAATACCGCCAGGACTGCAGGGCCGATCCAGGTGCTTGCTAACGGCATCTCATCCACCCATCCGCAAACGTTATTGATACTGGGCCGAACGAATTCATCGTACTATTCCCAGTCCAGAAAATGCGGGCAAAAGCGGTGCGGAATGGTGTGAGGCGTGCGGTCAGGAGCGCAATTGTGGAAGGGATGGGTAATTTGAAGGGGAAAATCAACCTCGACGAAGGCCGCCGCAGGCATGATTTTGAACCTTGAGGTCGAGGTTTCCCGGGTTTCATTCGCCGTGGCGGACGAAACCGGGGAAACCCAGTATTGGTCAGTCGTGAAGCGGACATAGAGATGGGGATCGGTCCATTCATCGGGAGTTCCAAACGCGTTCGCGAAACGCGAAGTTATCCCAGCAACTGCGACGCCTCTTTGGCGAAGTAGGTGACGATGAAGTCCGCTCCGGCTCGCCGCATTCCGACGAGAGATTCAAGGATGGCGCGGTTTCTGTCGAGCCAGCCCTTTTCAAAGGCGGCCTGCAGCATCGAGTACTCGCCTGAGACCTGATAGGCGCCGATGGGCACGTCTGCGCGTTCGCGCGCCGCGCGCACCACGTCCAGGTAGGGCATGGCGGGCTTCATCAGGATCATGTCCGCGCCTTCGGCGAGATCGAGGTCGATCTCGCGCATGGCCTCGCGCAGGTTGGCGCCATCCATCTGGTAGGCCTTGCGGTCGCCGAACTGGGGCGCGGAGTTGGCTGCTTCGCGGAAAGGCCCATAGAAGGACGATGCGAACTTGGAGGCGTAGCTGAGAATGGGCGTCTGTGCCAATGCTGCCGCGTCGAGAGCGCGGCGGATGGCGGCTACGCGGCCGTCCATCATGTCACTTGGCGCAACTACGTCGGCTCCGGCTTTGGCCAGGCTGACGGCGGTGCGGGCGAGCAGATCGAGGGTGGGGTCGTTATCGACTTCCCATCCCTCGCGGCCTTCCACAATCACGCCGCAGTGGCCGTGGCTGGTGT
>JAJZNH010000630.1:0-1427 GCA_021811745.1 Acidobacteriota bacterium | reverse complement strand
GATGAGGACCAGCTTTAGGGCGGCCGCCGACTGCTTCAAGGCGCGCAGGCCCTGCTGCACAATGCCGTTCTCGTCCCAGGCGCCAGTGCCCTGCTCATCTTTCGATTCGGGCAGACCGAAGAGCAACAAGCCGCCCACACCCAACTTTGCGGCTTCCTCGGCCTCGCGCACCGCTTCGTCCACGGAAAGATTGAAGACGCCGGGCATGGAGCCAACCTCGTGGCGCACGCCTTTGCCGGGGCACAGAAACAGCGGGTAAATCAGATCGCCGGGATCGAGGACAGTCTCGCGCACCAGGGCTCGCAAAGATTCGCTGCGCCGCAATCGGCGCATCCGCATTTCAGGGAAACTCATGGTTTGATTTTAAGGCAGCGATTAGCCCTCATCTGAGGGCTGAAAGCTGCAAACTGCCTCTACAACTGTTCATACAGCCGCGCATTGCGGTAGCCGAGCAGGACGATCAAGGTCCAAATTGCCATGGCGGTTCCGAACGGGAACTTCAGGATGCTGAGGATCGCTACGATGATCGCCAGAATCCTTCCCCAGCGCGTATGCGCCAGCAGACCCCACGCCGCCAACAGCGCCAACCCGACCCGGAGTATGAGGAACGCCCAAACAAGCGGAATCAGCGCCGAGCCGAGAAACTCAGGCGGCATCGGGCCGTGCGCCCAGGGCCCATGCATCCAGGGCCCATGCATCCAGGGCGCAAACTGCCCGGAGAAAAACGCGCGCATGATGGCCAGGCCTGCGAAGCCAAGCACCAGGTTCAGACCCGCATAAATGAACCAGAAGATACTGAGAAGCTTGACCTTGCCCGCATAGCTATCGAGTTGGAACTCAAGCCCGGGTACAGGGGGCACCGGTACGCCGACAGGCCGGCCGCACTGCGAGCAGAACGCCTGCCCTGGCGCCAAACTCTGACCACATCCGCTGCAAAACATGCTGCCTCCTCCACCCGCATCGCGTATGAGGTTACTACGCAACCGCGGCGCTGCGGGTTCCCCCTGCGAATTCAGCTTCCCGATCTTAAGGCATCTCGTTTTTCCTTGCTATTTACTGACGTACTTCTTACGATCCGGCGTGCAACAATGGCCTTACCTTGCAGAACGTGCCAGTGAACACGATAGAACCCGGCGAAATGCTCGACCACTACCGCATCGAAAAAGCAGTGGCGCGCAGCGGCATGTCTACGCTTTACAAGGCGATTGACCAGAACACCGGCCGGCTGGTTGCCGTCAAGGTGCCTCACGAGGCGCTTGAGGCAGACCCGGTATTGCTGGAGCGGTTCCAGCGCGAGCAGGAGATCGGCCAGCACTTGGACCACCCCGGCATCGTGAAGACCTTCGACAACGAGACGCGCAGCCGTCTTTATATGGTCCTCGAATGGGTGGAGGGACGGCTGCTCCGCACCATCCTGAACCAGGAGC
>JAJZNH010000693.1 GCA_021811745.1 Acidobacteriota bacterium | reverse complement strand
GCGCGCCACGGAAGTCTCCTTCCTGGATCCCGCCGGCCTGCCCGGCCGCCCCTGGTACAAGCATCTGATCTATGCGCCGGGCGAGTACACCGGTTACGCCGCCGTGGTCCTTCCCGGCGTCACGGAAGCAATTCAGGAGCACAATGCCCCGCTGGCCGCGCAGCAGTTGATGGCGCTCACCCAGGCCCTCGACCGCGCCGCCCAAACGCTGCTTTCCGCCCGCTGACGCCGGCCGCGTGCGGCCTCCTCGCTGGAAGCCGGCGCTCCAACCCCTTTTCCTTACCCCGGAAAGCCGATCCCCTTTGCTTTGCGTCTATTCAGGAGGTTCGACGAGGAGACGAATGAACCTGCGCACTCTTTCTTTTGGCTTGTGCACCGCGCTGCTGGCGGTGGCTCTCCACGCACAAAACGGCGATCAGGCCGCCGCGAAAAATGCCCAGCAGGCCCGTTCCGTGCTGGACGCCATGGTCAAGGCGCTGGGCGGCCCGGCCTGGCTCAACATGCAAAACCAGATGCTCGTGGGCGAGGTCGCGGCCTTCTTCCACGGCAGCCCCGACCCCGGCACTACCCTCGTCTTCGAGTACCATGCCTGGCCCGACAAGGACCGCATCGAGGTGACCAAACACCGCGACGTGGACGAGATCTACATCGGCCGCGAAGGCTGGGAAGTGACCTACCGCGGCAAGCGCGCCATGCCCAAGGACCAGCTCGACGAGTATCTCCGCCGCCGCGACCACTCCATCGAAACCGCCGTCAAAGTGTGGATGAAGGATCCAAAGACCATCCTTATTTACGAAGGCCAGCACCTCGCCGAGCGCCATTTGGCCGACCAGGTCACCCTCATCTCGCCCAAAAACGAGACCATCACCATCCTCGTGGACGCGCAGACGCATCTGCCCCTGCAGCGCATCTTCCAGTGGCGCGATCCCACCTACCACGACAAGAATACCGATATCGAGGAGTACGACAACTACCGGCCCATCGACGGCATCCAGACCCCCTACGCCATCACCCGCCTGAAAAACGGCGAAACCGTGAGCCAGTTCTACATCACCCAGGTGCGCTACAACCAGAAGCTCCCGGACAATTTCTGGAATGTCGACTACGTGGCCCGGAAGACCAAGGGCAAATAGAACCCATCCCGCTTGGCGGGTCGGCTCCGGGGGGACGGCTCTTCGATGGGCGCACCGGAATTGAAAAAACGCAGCCGCGGATCCCCGCCGGGCCTGAGCAGAAACAGGCTTCCATTCCAGCAACTTGGCCCAGGACGATGTGCACAGCCCGCGGCCCGCGTGAGCGCCCACTCCGCGCGCCGGCGCCTGCGCATGCCTTATCATCGGGAGAGTATCGGGACAACGTTCGGCTGAAGTCTCACCCTCCGAGGGCTGGTTGCGTCTTTTCATGCTTATGAGTTGGTATCGGCTGCTGGCGCCCGGCTGCGCGCTGCTGGTTTTGCCGCTGGTGGGTTGCCCCTCGCCGCAAAAGAACGCGCCCGCCGCTCCGCCGCCGCAGGCCACCGCCCCCGCCCTGTCTGCTCCCGGGCCGGAAGCCGCCACTCCCGCCGCCCAGGCCCGAGCGGCGCAAGACCAGCGCGTGAATGCCCTGATTGCGCAGGTGGAAGCCGCCTACGTACGCGGCGATGCCGACTACCGCAAGGGCCAGCTCGTTGACGCCAAGGCCGAGTTCGATCGTGCCGTCGACATGATGATGATGAGCGGCATCGACATCAAGACTTCCCCGCGGTTGCAGGATGAATTCGACAAGATCGTAGACCGGGTGAACGCGCTGGAGATGGAGGCGCTGAAGCAGGGCAACGGCTTTGCCCCAAAGGAAGAGATCACGCCCGCCGAGGCGGCCAGCGATGTGACCTTCGCCGCCGATCCCAACCTGGTGGCCAAGGCCCGCGCCGAGCTCTCCACCACCAAGTCCGACCTGCCGCTGATGGTCAACGATTACGTGGCCAGCTTCATCAACTTCTTCGCCTACACGCAAAAAGGACACAACACGCTGCTGCACTCGTTCCAGCGCGCCGGCCGTTACCGGGCCATGATTCAGCGCGTCCTCGCCGAGGAAGGCGTTCCCCAGGACCTGATCTATCTCGCCGTGGCCGAGTCCGGCTTCCAGCCCCGCGCCGTCAACCGCCGCTCGCATGCCGGCGGCATCTGGCAGTTCATGCCCTACGGCAATTACGGGCTGCAGCACAACGGCTGGGTCGATGAGCGCTTCGATCCCGAAAAGTCCACTCTGGCCTACGCCCGTTACATGAAGTTCCTCTACGACCAGTTGGGCGACTGGTACCTGGCCATGGCCGCCTACGACTGGGGCGCCGGCAACGTGCAGCGCGCAGTGGAGAAGACCGGCTATGCCGATTTTTGGGAGCTCTACAAGCGGCACAACCTGCCCGCCGAGACCCAGAATTACGTCCCTGAAATCCTGGCCGCCATCATCATCGCCAACAATCCCCACCAGTACGGCTTCGACGACCTCACGCTGGACCCGCCGGTGCTGACCGACACCGTGACAGTGAATTACTCCATCGACCTGCGGCTGGTCTCCGACCTCGTGGGGGCTCCGGTGGACGAACTGGAGATGCTGAACCCCAGCCTGCTGCGACTCGAGACGCCTCCCGACCAGCCCTTCGACCTGCACCTTCCGGCGGGCACGGCCACGCTGTTCGACCAGCGCGTGGCGCTCATTCCCGAGGGCAAGCGCAACTCGTGGCGATATCACCCGGTGGTTGCGGGCGACACGCTGGAGTCGGTGGCGCGAGCCTACCGGGTCCCGGTCGATGAGCTCGCCGAAGCCAACCAGTTGCACGGCGGCGAAAACCTGGACGGCATCCAGGCGCTGATGGTTCCGGTGCCGCTATCGGAGGAGCCCTCGCAGCGCACACACCTCTACACGGTGCGGCGCGGCGATACCCTGGTGACCATCGCCGATCGCTTCGGGGTTTCGCTCGCCGAGCTGCGGCGGTGGAACCGCATTCCTTCCGGCATCCGGGTGGCGCCGGGGCGGCGCTTGCGCGTGGCTGCGCCTGCGGTGCGCCGCGTGCTGCACCGCCGGGTCTCCAGAACAAGCCATGCTTCCTCCGGCAGGCGGGGCTCGGCCACGCCGCCACGGACGGTAACCACCCCCAAGCACACCACCGCGCCGCAAGCGAGCCGATCGAAAACGGCTTCAGGCGCGCATCGCAGCGCGGCCAAGAAAAAACATTCCACCGGGCAATAAAAAATTGCGGCGGAACTCCGATAGCTACTTGTGTTTTGAACGAGGTTGTGTGCAATCTATAGCTACACTAACTTCCGTATGCGGGGCCGATTCCAACCGCTGCGTGAGAGTGCAGACCACCAAGGGCTATCCTGAAGGGTGAGCACAGTACAGCCTGCCGGGAGCCCTTGCGCAGCGGTGACCCGCTGGAGGCAATCGGATGGACGATGTGTTTAGAATGTATGCAATGAGTGACGGCGAACCTCTCGAGGAAGACAACGACGAAATGGACCCCGAGCAGGACGACGACTTCGTGGACGAAGAGGAAGACGATGACGGCGCAACCTCCGTACACACCTCATCGGACGACGATGAGGGCATGGCGGAAGAGCCGGCGGCCACACCTGCAGAGCCCCTACCACAGCCGGTTCTGAAGAAGAGAGCTCCGGCGAAGAAGGCGGCCAAAAAGGCTCCCGCGAAAAAGGCCGCGGCCAGAAAAGCGCCTGCCAAAAAGGCGCCCAGTAAGACCACTGCCAAAAAGGTAGCCAAGAAGGCGGCCAAGAAGGCTCCTGCCAAGAAAGCCGCAAACAAGGCTCCCACCAAGAAGGCCGCGAAAAAGGCCCCGGCCAAGAAAACCGCCAAGAAAGCTCCCGCCAAGAAAGCTCCCGCCAAAAAAGCAGCCAAGAAGTCTCCGGCCAAGAAGACAGCCAGGAAGGGCAGACGGCGGTAACCGCAATGAACCGTACCAGGCAGCAAAAAGCCCGCGCTCGGCGGGCTTTTTTGCTGGTGGTGCGCCAGGCATGGCGCGTAGCGCGTAAGCGCGAGCGAATTGGCTGTGGTGGCCATTTCGTAGACTTGGCGGTGCAAGTCCGCTGCAGGCCCTGATGGTGGGAACTGCTAGCCGAACAGCAAG
>JAJZNH010000578.1:2305-4122 GCA_021811745.1 Acidobacteriota bacterium | reverse complement strand
ACATTGGGCCGGGCCTCGACTGCGGGTTGCTTGGCAGTCTTGATCTCGCGCTCGTTCTTAGATTGGGAAAAATAGCTCAACTGCAGCCTCCTCGCTTACGGCCTGGCCGGCTCCGGCGTGGGCCCGTACCGGGGCCCCTATTTGCCGGCGCACACTACCTTCGATGTTTCTACAGGCCATTCTTTTGGTGAGCGATGGAAGCTTTCGGCGACCGCTCTTAATGTGACCAATCACCGTGTCTTGATCGATAACTCGATTACGGTTGGCGGCTTCCACTACAACGACCCGCGGATGTTTCTGGGAAGCCTGCGCTACCAGTTTCACTTTTAGGGAATCCCAGCGAGTCTGCCCATGCAGAGCACTGCCATTTGCCTGCTTTGACCGGGCGCAACCGCCATAGGCGTGCGCAGCGGTCAGCGATCCTTGCGGTAAAGGAGGTCGCGGATGGCCCGGCGGCGGGCGGCATTCATCTCCTGCTCAGCCTTGCGTTGCACGACGTCGACGTGATCTTCAGGAGAGTCCTCCGCCTCCTCGGGCTCACTGCACTTGGGGCAACGATTGGCAAAGCCGGGCTTATCAGGACGCAACTCAAACTCTTCAGAACAAATGGCACAGATTTTGATAGGGAATGGCATTTGCGTCCATGATAGCGCGGGGAATGGGTTTCCGAAAACCGCCAATCGCGCTACTATAAGTGGCTGGAGAACGGCCATGTCGAGCTACGTTTTTCTCTGCCAGGACTGCAACAAGGAGTTCACGAAGACTCTTCATATGGCGGAAATCGAGAAGGGCGGTGTGACCTGTCCGTACTGCGGCGGGAATCGGGTAGCGCAGGTGGTGTCGGACTTCTCCGCCGTTACCTCGAAGAAGAGCTAGGGATTGAGGGTCAGAACTCCTTGCGGGTGAAAGGCAAACAGGTATTCTATGCCTGTGTGGCCGATCGCGAACGGCTCAGTCGTGATGCCGCGCCGAGGCTTTACCTCGGCTCCAGGGCATATGAGTGTTGGCTGCGGCAAGAGAGCCAAGCGGCAAGGGCAGAGATC
The DNA here is from genome assembly GCA_021811745.1 of Acidobacteriota bacterium. The sequence continues at coordinate 3,079 of JAJZNH010000578.1, read as the reverse complement.
CCGGCAAAATCAGGAAACCAGTTGCGATAGCGGCGGGAAGCGGAAACGCGCCTTGGAGATCGGCGTGCCCAGAACCTCAATGCGGCTCAGGTCGCGCGTGCCCACGCCGAGATGCTCGGCCAGCCGCAGCGTGCTGTCGCAGGTTTCGAAGGGAGGCGTGCCGCGATCGGCCATGGGATCGAAGCCCATTGCGGAAACGGCAACCGCATCCGTAGAGACGCAGTTCAGGCCGGCGATCAGCATGCCGGGATGCACCGGCTTATGGATCCAGCGGGGATTCTGATTCGGCAGTTCACCGCCGGTCATGGTGTAGATGCCGTCGATGACGGCCAGGTGTACGGGCCGTGCCGCCACCAGGTCAGCGGTAATCCGCGGCACGCGGAAGCCGGCGTCCTTTGATTCCTGGGCAGGATATACGGGCGGTGGCGCGCTTTTGGGCGGCACGCGGGAGCCGGAGTGCATCGGAGCGCGGAAACCAACCGGAACAATGCTCGGCTCATCCACAGGCGCCTGGTCGCTGTAGATGGTGCACGGCGTAATGCCGAAGCAATTCTTCATGGACAGCGTGACGCCTGCGGTGCGGTGTTCCTTGAGCTTGGCCAGCGAGACGAAGACGTCCGTATCCCGGTAGGAGTGATTCAGGTCGTAGCCTGTATACATGAGTCCGCCGCCCGGCACCATAAACCGGGCATAGGTCTTGCCACTGCCCAGGAAGTTGGTGTTTTCAAACTCTACTCCCTTGGCAGCGCTCTCAAAGTCCTTGGGCTGCCAGCC
>JAJZNH010000578.1:0-2290 GCA_021811745.1 Acidobacteriota bacterium | reverse complement strand
GGAGCGCTCGGGTTCCCACGGGCGCGCTTTCCAGCAGGCGGATGCGCCGCGCTCCTGCCTTGCCCAGCAGCGAAACCAGCGATCCAATCACCTGTGGGTGAACCCACTGCGTCATCTCCGTCGGCATGGAGTTCAGGCGGTCGTTGGCAGGCCCGGTCATGTTCAACTTGATGGCGACCGTCTTGCCCTGCACCAGACGTTGCAATCCGCCCAACTGGTCAAACATGGTGGCGAGCACGTCCGTTACCTGCCGGTTATATTCGGGGCACATCCCGATGGCGACAGGGCTGGCCGGGGCGGGCCTGGCAGAAAGCAGCGCAGGCTGTGTCACATAGGCGCCGGCAGCCATTCCCATGGCGCCGAGAAACTCTCTGCGGGTACCATTCAGCTTCATCATTAAGCCAACCTCTCTGTCTCCATGACGTGGTGCAAAACGTGCGGGGAAGACCGCAATCAACGCCCTCGCCCAGAAGAGCGGACGCCGGGAGACGGCGTGCGCGGCTCCAGCTTGGGAAGTCGCGCTCATTGTACCGCCATCCAAGGAGCAAGAGCCACAAGATTCGTAAATGCCCGCTCCGCAGGGTGCTCCGATGCGTTATTGTGGCACTTCAGGGAAATCATGTCAGCTAACTTCCACAGGTTCGGGCCTGTCCACCTGCTCATCCTGAGTTTGGTGGTTCTGCTGGCTGCTGCGCTTGCGGCTGCGCAGCGGCGGCGTTTACCCGGACGCAAATGGTTGCGCACCAGCCTGGGAGTCCTGCTCTTGCTGGATTGGGCCGCATGGTACGGTTATCTGGCAATCCACGGCCAGCTTAGGTTTCCCGATCAGCTTCCGCTGGAACTCTGCGATGTCACGCTGTTTCTCATTGCCATTACGCTCTTCACCCTCAGTCAAGCCGTCTTCGATTTGGCATACTATGGCGCGCTGGCCGGGAGTTCAATGGCGCTACTCACGCCCGACCTTTGGGAGCCGTTTCCTTCCATTGGGACGGTGCAGTTTTTTGCGGCTCACGGACTGGCAGTGACGGCGACTCTTTATCTGGCATGGTCAGGGCTGGCACGGCCGCGTCCGGGATCGGTAGGCAGAGCGATGCTGGCCGTAAATATTCTTGCCGCCTGCGATGGCGTCTTTGACGCGATCTTCAAGACAAACTATATGTATCTCCGCGCCAAGCCTGAGAGCGCGTCGCTGCTCAATTTTCTGGGACCGTGGCCCTGGTACATCCTGAGTTCTGAAGCGGTAGCGCTGGTCCTGTTTCTTCTGCTTTATCTGCCGTTCTGGCTATCGGCACGAGACCATATGCTTCCGAACGCGGATCACGTCGGGAAGTAGGATTCGGCCCGCAGGGCGAGTGAAATTCAATTCGCCGGACTAAAAAGGCGAGCGGCAAGAGTCTTGACATGGACCATGAGCAGTGTTAAATAAATAGGGAAGCACAATCGATTGAGCAGCCGTGGTTATCGGTTTCTTCAGGAGGATGGCCGGCGTATTCCTGTCGCTGTCTCTGCATTTTTTCGCTCTGATCTTCAGGCCATCGTTCTGCCGGGTTGGAATCGAAGCCACGAATACTGACTCTGCGCTTGGAGTGCGCCGGCGATTCCGAAACACTCCGCGCCCGTCCCATGGCAGTTGCGCGATTTGGCGCGCGGGGAACAATCGATCGGAAAAGCCCGCAGCGCGATGATGTGGTGGGAGGAGGTGGCCAATGTCTTGTCTACGCATGGCTTTGGCGTTGGGAATCATCTTCGCAGTTTTCGTTGTGCCGGCCTATGCCCAGCAGGCAACGAGCGCGGTCTCGGAACCGGTTCTGGAATCAGCAGTTATTGATGCGCATGCCGCTGTCACACCGTTCCCGCATTTCTGGGAACAGATGTTCGGCTCCGGGCGAGCCAATCTTGCGCTGCGCGCAAGCTACCAAGGCGCCATGCAGGCCGTGAGGAAGATCACTGCATTTCGTTATGTTCGCTTCCATGCAATTCTCGACGATGAGAACGGGGTGTACAGCGAGGACGCGCACGGTAATCCTGTCTACAACTGGTCTTACATAGATCAGATTTATGACGGCCTTCTGGATCATGATGTGCGGCCGTTCGTGGAGATCAGCTTTATGCCGAAGGCTCTGGCGGCGAGGCTGGACTATCAGGCCTTCTGGTACAAGCCCATCGTCGCTCCGCCCAAGGACTACGCGAAGTGGGACGCGCTCATTGCGGCCTTTGCGCGGCATCTGGTTGCGCGCTATGGGATCGGCGAGGTTGCGCAGTGGTACTTCGAGGTATGGAATGAGCCGAA
>JAJZNH010000990.1 GCA_021811745.1 Acidobacteriota bacterium | reverse complement strand
CGAGATTGTGACCAGCTTGAGTCCAGTAGCCGGCTTGCTCCGCGAGCTGCAGCCGCGGGCAGTGGAGCTTGCGAGCCTGGTTTCGCAAAACGGACTGCACCACTACCTGAGAAGCCTGCAGGAAACTGATCGGACCTTCAAGGGGCTTTACCACTGGAATCTCTTCGACGCGGCGCTGCTGATTCCCTATTTCGCAGTGATGATTCTGCTCTCGGTCTACGGCGTGCATCGGTACACGATGTGTTACCAGTACTATAAGTACCGCAAGAACTACAACCCCGATCCGCCCCGTCATTTCGCGGAGCTTCCGCGCGTGACGGTGCAACTACCGATGTTTAATGAGCAGTTTGTCATCGACCGGCTTATTGAAGCGGTTTGCGCCATGGCGTATCCGCGCGACCGGCTGGAGATTCAGGTACTGGACGACTCGACCGACGAAACCGAAGAAGTGGCCCAGGATATCGTGGCGCGCTACGCGGCGCTCGGTCACCCGATTGAGTACATTCACCGGACCAACCGGCATGGATTCAAGGCTGGCGCGCTGGATGCAGGGCTGAAGGTGGCCAAGGGCGAATTTGTGGCGATTTTTGACGCCGATTTCGTGCCGCCGGCAGATTGGTTGATGAAGGTCATCCACCACTTCGCCGAACCGGACGTGGGCATGGTGCAGACGCGATGGACCCACCTGAATCGCGACTACAGCATGCTGACTCAGGTTGAGGCGATCCTGCTGGACGGCCATTTTGTGCTGGAGCATGGCGCACGCGTCCGCTCGGGAGAATTCTTCAATTTCAACGGTACGGCCGGCATGTGGCGGCGCCAGGCCATCGTTGACGGCGGCGGGTGGCAGCACGACACCCTGACCGAGGACACCGACCTGAGCTACCGCTCGCAGATGGCCGGCTGGCGGTTCAAGTATCTGCCTGAGGTGGAGTGTCCGGCCGAACTGCCTATCGAAATGACCGCCTTCAAGACGCAACAGGCGCGCTGGGCCAAAGGGCTGATTCAAACGAGCCTTAAAGTCCTGCCCATGGTCTTCCGGTCCAATACCCCGCGGCGCAACAAGATCGAGGCCGTCTACCACTTGACTGCCAACTTTAGCTATCCGCTGATGGTCATCATGTCGGCGTTGCTGATTCCCGCCATGATCTGCCGCTTCTATCAGGGCTGGTTCCAGATGCTGCTCATCGACTTTCCGCTGTTTACAGCCTCCACCTTTTCCATCGCGGTGTTTTACGTGGAGAGCGAGCGCATTCTCTTTCCCAAGGGCTGGATGAAATCGTTTTTCTACCTGCCTTTGCTGATGGCGATTGGAATCGGGCTTACGGTGACGAATACCAAGGCCGTCATGGAAGCCCTTTTCGGTATCAAGAGCGCCTTTGTGCGTACGCCCAAGTACCGTGTGGCGCAGAAGGGCGAAAAGTCGCAGGCTGCCAAATACCGTAAGCGGCTGAAGCTGGCGCCGTGGATCGAATTGCTTCTCGGCTGCTACTTTATGGCTGCGATTCTGTATACCTTCTCGAACCATAATTACTTTACGGCGCCATTCCTCATTCTCTTCGTCGTCGGCTTCTGGTACACCGGCCTGATGAGTCTGCTGCAGGGCCGCTTTGAGCGCTGGCGTGGAGGCGCGGTCTCCAGCAATGAAGAGGCCAGCCCGAAGCCCTTCCCGGTGGGCGTGTGAAGGTGATGCCGCGGTTCACCACTCGGGTGGAGCACTCTTTCCGCCGAAGCATTCGTCCAGGTTGCGGGCGGCTCTTGTAATTTCCCTCTTCTATACGTACTCTTGCGCATGACCGCTGGAAGGGCTATCTTTCATTTCAGCTTAGGTTGGAGTCTGCCATGCGCCCGTTCGATTCCCCGGAAGAGGACGCAGCGGCTGCGGCTGAGCACGGCCGGGCCCAGTTCGTTCACTCCGCGCTGGAGAATCTCTTCGATATTTCTCCTGACGCGATATTGATCACGGATGCTGAAGGTGTGATCCGTGGCGCGAACCCGCGCGCTGCCGCGCTTTTTGGGCATTCACAGGTCGAGCTGTTCGGCCAGCCCGTTGAGAATCTGATTCCCCGCCGCTTCCGGGACCACCATCCCAGCCACCGCGAGAACTATAGCGCTCATCCCAGAGAGCGCCAGATGGGTGCCGCGCTGAACTTGTTCGCGCTACGCAAGGACGGAACCGAGTTTCCCGTAGACATCATGCTCAAGCCGCTGGAGACTCCCATTGGCCCCATCGTGCTGAGCTTTGTGCGCGACATGACCGAGCAGCGCAATGCGCAGGAGGCGCTGCGCCTGAGCGACCAGCAGTTGCGGTCGATCATTGAAAGCATCCGGGATTACGGGATCTATCTGCTTGATCGCGAAGGCTGCATCATGACATGGAACCCCGGCGCAGAACTCATCAAGGGTTACGCTGCCGACGAGGTTCTCGGTCTCCATTTCTCGCGCTTCTTTACAGAAGAGGATGTGGACCGCGGCAGACCGCGCGAGCTTTTACGGCTGGCTGCGGAGCGCGGGCGCGTCGAGGAAGAAGGCTGGCGGGTCCGCAAAGACGGCTCGCGCTTCTGGGCGAACGTCGTCGTCACCGCGATCCGCAACACCGCGGGCGAGGTGACCGGCTATGCCAAGGTAACCCGCGACTTTACGGACCGCAAGCGCGCCGAGGAAGCAGTGCTCTTGCAATTAAGCAGCGCGCTGCTGGCCAATATGGATGTGCGCAAGCTTCTGGACGCGATCTCGGCCAGCCTTCGCGAGATTTTGCCGCACGATTGCGCGACGCTTGGCTTGTTTGACTTCAGAACGGGCGAGTTGATGGTTCAGTTTCTGGAAGCTGCGGAGGATTACGCTCGGCGCGGCGATTTGCGGCTACCGCGGGATGCCTCTCCGGCAGGGAAGGCGTTTCGTACTCGTGAGCCGCTGGTGCTCGAGCAGATGCCCGGCATGAACTTTGCCGCGGAATCCGTCCAACACCTGACGAGTCTGGGGATGAAATCGGCGTGCTGGGTTCCGCTTGTCTACCGTGGCGACGCCATTGGAACCTTGATGGTGGCCAGCCGGCGTGAGGCTGCATTCAGCCAGCGCGAGGCAGCCATGCTTACCCAGGCCGCTGGCCAGGTGGCGATGGCTGTGAATCATGCCATGGCGTTTCAGCAGATCGCCGAGTTGCGCGACCGTCTCAGCCAGGAAAAACAGTACCTTGAAGAAGAGATCAATCTCGACAATCGTTTTGAGGACATTGTGGGCGAAAGTGCCGGCTTGCGTCAGGTGCTCAAGCAGATTGAGACGGTGGCGCCCACCGATGCGACCGTGCTCATCCAGGGTGAGACAGGGACCGGCAAGGAGCTTCTGGCGCGGGCCATTCATCGCCTCAGTCCCCGTAGTGAAAGAACGTTCGTCAAGCTCAATTGCGCGGCGATTCCGGCGGGGCTGCTCGAAAGTGAATTGTTCGGTCACGAAAAAGGCGCTTTTACTGGAGCCATCGCGCGTAAAGTCGGCCGCCTTGAGCTGGCGCACGAAGGCACCCTCTTTCTGGACGAGATCGGCGAATTGCCGCTTGAGCTGCAGCCAAAGCTGCTGCGGGCATTGCAGGAGCGCGAGATCGAACGGATTGGCGGCAACCGGCCCATTCCGGTGAATGTGCGCCTGATTGCCGCCACCAACCGTGATCTGGCAAGCATGGTCTCTGAAAAGCAGTTCCGCAGTGACCTTTATTACAGGCTCAAGGTCTTTCCCATCTTCTCTCCGCCGCTGCGCGAGCGCGCCGGAGATATCCCCGTGCTGGTCCGTCATTTCGTGGACAGGCATAGCCGCCGCATGGGCAAAGCCATTCAGAGCATCCCGAAAGAAACCATGGAAGCGCTCACGCGCTGGCCGTGGCCCGGCAACATCCGCGAGCTCGAAAATTTTCTGGAGCGGGCGGTTATCCTGACTCGCGGCACGACGCTCTATGTCCCGCTGGCAGAGTTGGAGACCACTGCGGAGAAAGTCGCCACGGCGATCGAGGGCTCCACGCTCCACGCCGCCGAGCGGGAACACATCCTTCGCGTGCTGCGGGAATGCGCGGGCCAGATCGGTGGCGAAGACGGCGCGGCAGCCCGTCTCGGACTCAAGCGGACCACCCTCAACTCCAAA
>JAJZNH010000132.1 GCA_021811745.1 Acidobacteriota bacterium | reverse complement strand
CGGCACGGTCAGGAACATCCCCGGCAGTTGCGGACTGAGCTTGCCCAGCAGCGCCACGGCGATCTCCACCAGCATGGTGGCCGCCAGCACCGGCGCCGCCAGTTCCACCGCGGCCAGAAAAATCCCGCCCGCGGCGCGCACGATTTCGAGCGCCGCCGAAGGGCGCAGCGCGAACGCGCCCAGCGGCGCGGCCCGGAAGCTGCGCACCAGAGACGCCAGCAGGATGCGGTCCAGGCCCGCGGCCAGAATCGTCAACGTCCCCATCAGTTGGAACAGGTCGCCCAGCAGAGGCGTCTCGATCGAGCTGCTCGGGTCCATCAGGTTCACCAGCGAAAAACTGAACTGCAGCCCGGCGATCTGGCCGGCGAACAACAGCATCTCGTTGAGCAGCGTGAGCGAGAGCCCGTACACCAGCCCCACGGCCAGCTCGCCGAGCAAAGAAGAGAAGGTGACCGCCGCCCGGGCGTGCGGCAGCGCGGCCACCACCGGTGCCAGCAGAAAGGCGACGGCGCCGGCAAAAGCCGCTTTGGTGCGCATCGGCAGTGCATTCGACGAGAAGAACGGAGCAAACACCATCACTCCGCTCACCCGCACCAGGGCCAGCGTCATCGCACTCAGAAAGCTCGTCCAGTCGGTCATGGCAAGTCTTTAGCGGTTGGCGGCCGGCCTTTCCTTGCTTGTGCTTCGTCAAAATCGAGCCCGTGGCGGTAACCCATGGGCCAAAGGCTAAGGGCCGGGAGCGAGCGGCTGTCGTTCACCCCAGATAGCGCCGAAAGTTCTCGAGCAGCATCCGCGTGTACGCCGCCATCCGCTCCAGGAACCAGGGCATGCCCACCAGCAGTAACAGCGCGATGGCGCCCAGCCGCGGCACCGAGGTCAGCGACTGGTCCTGGAGGCTGGTGAGGGTTTGAAACAGGCTCAGCACAAAACTCAACACCGCCGCCACGAGCAGCACCGGAGCCGCCAGGATCATCGCTTCTTTCACCAGTTGCCGCAGCAGTTCGGCCACCATGTCGGGCGTCATCTTAGAAACTCCTCAACAAAGAATTGGCCAGCAGGTTCCAGCCGTCCACCATCACGAACAGCAGAATCTTCAACGGTGTCGACACCACCACCGGCGGCAACTGGAACATGCCGATCGAGGTGGTGATCGCCGCCGTCACCATGTCGATCAACAAAAAAGGCAGGAACAGCACGGCGCCAACGGCGAAGCCCGCCTTCAACTCCGACAGCATGTAGGCCGGCACCACCACGCGCATGGGCAGATCGTCGGGCGTATTGGGCCGGGGAATCTGCCCCGCCGCCGTGAACAGCGCCAGGTCCTTCTCACGCGCGTACTGCAGCAGAAAATGCTTCACCGGCTGCGCGCCGCGGTCGAGGGCCTCCATGCCGGTGATCTGCCCGGCGCGGAATGGCTCCACCGCCTGCTGGTCCACTTGATTCAGCACCGGCGTCATCAGGAACCACGACATCATCAGCGCCAGGCCCAGCAGGGTTGGATTCGAGGGCGCGGTCTGCGTGCCCAGCGCCTGGCGCAGAAAATGGAACACCACCAGCAGCCGTACCAGCGGCGTCATGGACATGAGGATGGCCGGCAGCAGCGTAATCAGCGTGAGAACAAAGAGAATCGTCCACGGCGTCGAATCCGCAGACCGCAATTTGCTGCTCAGGTCGGGAAGAAGAGGCGCCGCTACGGCTGCGCGGAACGCCCACGCCGCTACCACGACACCCTCCTCGACCGGCGCACCGGCCCCGCTGCGTCAAGCGCGTAAAAGGCCGGACCGCCTTCGGTCGAGGTCGCCACCAGGAAACGTTGCCCTTCGGCCTCCACCAGCGCCAGCGATTGCCGCGGCGCCAGCGCAATCCGTTCCACCAATCTGAGCCGCGGCCCCTTGCGCTCGCCCCCTGACATGCGAGCCTTCCATTTTTCCGCGACCCAGCCCGCCAGCCCGCCGATGGGCGCACCTGTCTTTTCTCTTCCCTGCACGTCGATACCCCAGTTGTTCCTTGATCCCTGTTGTTCCTTGCGCTCAGGGCAGCCGGGTCACCCGCACCGCCAGTTGTTCCTCGATAACTTCGAATTCGCTCCAGGCCAGCTGCACCTCGCCCGCCGTTAGGGGTACATCGTCGCCGTGCTGCCAGAGAGACTCGATCACATGCCCGGCCTCCAGGGCCAGCAAGTGCCGCACCCGGAAGTCCCGCACCGGAACGCAGACATCCAGTTCCACCGGCAGGCGCTCCATGACCGGACTCACCTGCAGGCCGTCGCCAACCGCCGGCAATCCGGAAGCAATCAGCGCCTGTTCCTCCGCAGCGGATGGTCTTGCCAAAGGCAATCCGGCGTTTTCGGACTGTTCGTCGCCGGCAGCCGCCCCCCCTGGCCCAGGACCCGACCCCGCTCCCGGGGTTGTAAACGACGTCGCCATACACCCCGACAGCCTGCAGAAGACGGTCCAGAGGGAGGGAAAATTGCTTAGAACGGCCTCAGAATTGCACATTCCTCTGGCTCTTTGCTTAAGCTGAAGTTCTGCGCCGCGATGACGGTATTTCTTTGTGCTCAAAGACTTTGAGCAATTCTGTGCTGTCGTGTGAGTATCTACACCGTGATTGCTTGCAACATCTGAATCGCCCGCAGTCGGGTTGGGTTTGGCGTGGTCGTCATTTGGAAGATCAAGGCGGGTGTTACTCCGGAGGACGGCTGACAGGTATTACGGACGATCGTGGATAACTCTTGCAGCAAAGTGCGGAAGCTATGGGCTGAGGAGCCGTTCTCCAAAGTATGGGTGGCGGCTTTCTGCAATGCCGCAACGGAGCGCTTCGCGGGTGCTACCGGGTCGCGTTGCGTCTTGGGTTTCAGATCTTCATCGGCAAACAGCAGTGCACGCCAGGCTTCGCGCATGTGCCACTCGACATAGTAGGCCAGCATGCATAGCAAGATGTGCGCACGGACTCGCGTCTCCAGCCAATGGTGGATTGCGAACTCTTCAGTGCCGTGATCCAGGCCAGTCCCTCCAGCGAGCGCAAGCCGTCGATCGCCTTATGGAGATCATCCCTCGATCTCCTACCAGTACCAGGCGGGAGGCAAGCAAGGACTCGAAGCCTAGTCTCTGCATGGCTACACGTACAGCCTGCACTGCCCCATGAGGGTGCGAGCGAATCGTCTGCCAGAGCTGCTCGACCGGCCGCATGCTCTGTCCTGACAGCACGCACGAATCGACTCGATCTGCTCATCGGACAGCGACGAGAGAGTGAGATTACTCCCGGCTCAGCCGGGGGTAATCTCACTTTGGACAAGAGTGATGATCTGTATTTGGCTTGCAATGCGCTGCCCTACGCCGTTCAGCTAACACTTCCCCTTGCCGGGTGTACAGGGGACTTGCACCCCTAGGTGAGACGATCCGGGATTACCGATTCACGCCGCTGGCCAGGAACCCGCCATCGACGGCGAGGATTTGCCCGGTGACAAACGAGGCGCTGTCTGACGCAAGAAACACCGCGGCGCCGACCAGCTCATCGGTTTTGCCAAAGCGTCCCATCGGCGTGCGCATCAGCAGCTCCTGCCCGCGCGCGGTCGAGTCGAGCAGCTTGGCATTCAGGTCGGTGCGGAAGACCCCCGGCGCCACCGCGTTCACGGTTATGCCTTTTTTCGACCACTCAACCGCCAGCGACTTGGTGAGCGAAGCGACGCCCGACTTGCTGGCGGCGTAGGCGGCGACCTCGCTCAGCGAGACGAAGCTGTTGAGCGAGGCAATGTTCACGATGCGTCCGTAGCCGCGCTCCAACATGTGCTTGCCAAAGACCTGGCAGGCGCGCAGCGTCCCGGTCAGGTTGGTGTTGAGAATGTTCTCCCACTCCGCCTCGGGAAAATCGATCGTCGGCGCGCGCTTGATGATGCCGGCGCAGTTCACCAGGATATCGACTTTGCCAAAGCGCTCGAGGACCGCGGCGCCAAGCCGCTCCAGCGAGCCGCGGTCGCACACATCCGACGGTTGCCGGAGTGTCTGGCATCCCAGCGACTCAATGGCGGCGGCGGTCTCGTCCACCTGCTGCTGCCGCCGTGCCGTGGCAATTACATCCGCACCGGCCTCGGCTAATCCCAGGCTCAATGCGCGGCCGATCCCGGATGTGCCTCCGGTGACGAC
>JAJZNH010000566.1:1238-4152 GCA_021811745.1 Acidobacteriota bacterium | reverse complement strand
GCCTGTTTCTGCCCCTGGGCGGCAACGCGAGCCGCCGCTCGCTGGGTGCCGAGGCGCACAAAATCATCTCCAAAGCTCTCCGCGACAGCATCCGCCACGCTCTCGAACACCGCGAACAGGCCCTTGAATACGCCATGCAGTTTGCCCGCGATCTTGATTCCGGGCTGGCCAACCGCTTCGTAAGCATGTACGTGAACGACCGTACCCTTGACTACGGCGCCGACGGCCGCGAAGCGATCCGAAAACTGCTTGAGATGGGCCACGAACGCGGCATCATCACCGTCGCTCCGCAGGTAGATTTTGTGGATTAGGTATCAGCCATCCGCTCTCGGTTCCTTCTTTGCGCCTGCCGGTGGCATTGGCTAACCCCACAAGCCAAGTACGGCACGAACAAGCTGAGAGCTGAAAGCCGACGGCTGACAGCTAAATTTTTTAGAATTTCCGCCGATGCATCCAGTACGGAGGCCCTCCAGGATGCTCGCCAACGCCCCTCTCACTTTTCTGCTCGCGTCGCCTGACCACAACCTTCTTGCCAGACTTGAGCCAGCAATGTCTAACCTTGGAAGCCGCATCGAGATCCGGCCTTCAGCCGATACGGCCCTGGCTGCGATGACCGGATCGATTTCACCTGCCCTCGTCCTGCTCGACACCAATCTGCCCGGAATGGAAACGGAGCGCTTGCTGGCAGGCATACGCAGGGGAACAAGCCCGACGCTTTTTCCGGTTGTCCTGATTGCAGACACGGTCACCCAGCAGTCGCTCGAACTCATTAGCGAAGGCACGATTGACGACCTCATTCCGCGCTCCGCCGAGGCCGCCTATTGGAGCTTCCGTCTGAGTCTCGTCCTGCGCGCCCATCGCATGACCCATGAATTGTTCGCCATCCGCCAGGCCGGAGCGCTCAATGTACAACTGGACCATCTCACCGGTGTCTTCAACCGCGAGGCCATGGTCGGCCTTCTTTTCCGCGAAACAGACCGGGCGCAGCGAATGAGCAATCCCTTGAGCCTGCTCCTGTTTGACGTGGACGACCTTGGCCACTGGAATTCGCGGCTGGGCTCGCGGGCCTGCGACGAGTTGCTTCGCCAGGTGGCGAGCCGCTCAGCCAACCTGCTGCGAAGCTACGATCTTCTGGGCCGCCATAGCGAAGACACGTTCCTGGCGGCGCTGCCGGGTTGCAGCACGGCCAGCGCGGAGTCGCTGGCTCAGCGGATCCGCAATGAAGTGTTTTACAAGCCATTCCGAGTGGCGGGTGACTCCATCCGGCTTTCAGCCTGCTTCGGAATCTCTTCCAGCCATGGCCGTTCGCCGCTGGTCGTCCTGTGCGAGGCGGAAAACGCGCTGGCATCGGCCAAGACTACCGGTCCCGAGTCGATCTGCTGTTTCGGCACATCCGCGCGGTCCGCTCCTTGCCCGGCTCCCGCCGTCTCAACATCCGCCGGCAATAAGCTTCTCGCCTGATCCGGAAAAGAGCCTTCGGCCGGCTATGGTTTGAAGCCGGGTTCACAGAAAAACTTCGCTCCCGCTAAGAGGAACAGTTGCATTCCGGTGAAGCACTGTCGAGGTCCGCAAAATTGCAACGTCGAAACTTTTCCGCTCCCGCCACGGCTCATATAAAATCATGCCTGTCTTCGATGGTTCCCCGAAATCTCAACTCCGTTTCTTGCGCCAGCTTTCTGTTCTTGTTGCAGATGCTGGCGGTCGTGCCCACCGGCGCTGCGCAGTCCCGGCCGGCGCCGCCTACGGCTGCGCAGTCTCCCTATACGCTGCAGATGAACACGCGACTGGTGCTCACCGACGTCACGGTTACCGATTCCAAAGGGAATCCCGTCCGCGGGCTGACGCGCGGGTATTTCCACGTTTACGATAACGGGCATCCGCAAAGGATCGCATCCTTCGAGGAGCACACGGAGCAACGAACGCCGCCGGGCGAGTTCGGGAAGGCCAGCGCAGGCGCTTTCAGCAACAACTTCGATGCCCATCCGCCGCCGGTGGTCAACATCCTGTTGATCGATACGACGACGATCAGCCTCGTCGACCAGATGTACCTGTACGAGCAGCTGGCGCGATTTGTGCGCGACCTGCCGCCGGGGGAGCCGGTGGCGGTGTTCAATCGAGCGGGGCCAATGACGCTGCCGCTGCAGAAATTCACGACCAACAAACAACTGCTGATGACGGCGATCCACGAAGCGATTCCGCACTTTCGCGTGCCGGGTTACTGGTACCGAACCGAATACGATACGCTGTGGCAGATCGCATCGTATGTGAGCCAGGTGCCGGGCCGGAAGAACATTATCTGGTTTTCCGGAGGATCGAATCTCTTTCTTCTCGGCGCGCTCCTCGGTCCGGACCCGTCGGAGCTGGGATATCCGTCGCGGCAGCTCTACGACATGCTGGAAAAGCTGCGGATCGCGCTGTATCCGATTGACGCCCGCGGGCTAACCGTGGGCTACCCCAGCGGGATGGCATCGCAACAACTGCTGATGCGGGAGGAGGCCGAGGCTACAGGCGGGCACGCCTATTTCAACACCAACGGTCTGAGGCAGGCCGCGCAGAAGGTACTGAATACCGACGGCGATTACTATACGCTGACCTACGCGCCGGACGATCTGCATCAGGACAACAAATGGCATAAGGTGACCGTGAGGATCGCGGCCGACAAGCGCCTTTACCATTTGAGTTATCGTCGCGGGTACTACGATGACCGGCGGAACAGTGCGACGCCCGAGCCGGCCATGCGCACGCTGCTGCGTCAGGACGGCAGCACCGTCAAGGTACCCAACGACCGGAGCCAGCCGATCGTCTTCCAGGCGGTGGTAAGGCTGGCCGGGCCCGGGCTTCCGGCCGATATCCCTGCCAAGCCTTTAAAGAAGGGACAGACGGCGTATCGCATCCACTACGTTTTGCCGGCACG
>JAJZNH010000566.1:0-1228 GCA_021811745.1 Acidobacteriota bacterium | reverse complement strand
CATCCAGCCGAACAGCGTGAATGGGAACAAGGGAACCGACCAGATCGGTGCGGCCATTCTGGCAGTCGATCACTACGGCGAGCCGATTACACGGGTTACAGAAGAAGCCACGCTCCAGGTGAATGAAGCCAAGATCCATGCCGATCCTGAGGCGAAGCTCACATTCGATCAGCAGATTAATCTGCCCCCGGGTGAGGACTATCTCGACATCGGCCTGTGGGATATGACCACGGGCCGGGTGGGAATGTTGAGCGTGCCGATTGCCGTGAAAAAAACGAAGAAGTGACAGGCGCGAGGGCCTGATACCACTGCCCGGACGAACCGCCTTGCGAGCGAAAATCGTGCCCGACGCGGCACCGGTCGAAGGCTGTAGCAGGCCCCATACGATGCCGCAAAGGCCACAGAATCTCTGAACATGCTGCAGAACCACCGCATTCTGGTAGAGCCCGTCGAAGGTTCGGGTGCATTTAACAACTACGGCCGCCCCTTCGTGCGGGTCTCCGGCAGCGGGTTTTGGAAAGCCCACTTTGTGATGCCCCGCGCTTCGGACGAAATCTTGGGAACGCGCTAAGGAGCGCTTGGAAGGAATGCTGCCAACTCGGCGCATGCACTTGAATATTTTGGTCGGGTGTGGTGCTGAGGCGGGATGAACCCGCTTTCTTTACGTGTCACCCGGACCCGACCTGCCGCTACATTTGCAACTGCTGCGCTTGCACGCTCTCTCCGAGCTGCGGGTCGTGATGTTATTTCGCTGGCCATCGGCGAGCCTGATTTTCCGACGCCCAATCACGTCATTGAAGCCGCTCACAAAGCTGCACTTGACGGGCAGACACGATATCCGCCGATTGCGGGCACTGAGGCCCTGCGCTGTGCTGTCGCTCGAAAGTTTGGACGAGATCAAGGGCTCAAGGTGGCGCCGACGGATGTTTTGGTAACAAACGGCGGCAAGCAGGCAATTTTCGATGCCGTTATGGCTGTTGTTGAACAAGGTGACGAGGTGATTATCCCCGCGCCGTGCTGGGCCGGGTATATTCAGGTCGTTGAGTTCGCGGGCGGGAGCCCTATTTTTGTCCCGTGCCCGGCGGAAAACGGCTTTCGGCTTTCTGCGTCGGACCTTTCCGCGGTGATTGGACCGCGCAGTAAGTTACTTCTCTTGAATTTCCCCAACAATCCGTCCGGGGCTGTTGCTGATGCGGCCATGCTCCGTGACATTGCAGAGGTGTTGCGA
>JAJZNH010000694.1 GCA_021811745.1 Acidobacteriota bacterium | reverse complement strand
AGCATCACATGCCTCCCGTTACATTTGCGCTGAGTTGCTTGCTGGCAAGCGTCTGGCCGTGCTTCTGCGCCACGATGGTGACCTGCCAGGTGCCGCCTGAACCAAGAGAGCCGGCGCCTTCATAGAGTCCGTTGCCCTTGTCCGTCAATGTCGCGCTGGTATTCATCGCCGCCATTCCCATGGCCGGCATGGCCGCCATATAGAAGCGCACCGAAACCTGCGCCCCAACAACAGGGACGCCCTTGTTGTCTGTCAGCCGCACGCGGAAGATGTTCTGGCCTTTTCTCGGTGGATTCGGATCGGTGGTGAAGTCGATGGTTCCCTGCGCGGCTGCGCCTGGAGAAGAAGAGTTTGGGCCCGCCCCAGGCGGGGGAGGCATGAAGGACCCGGCGGCGGCCTGGAGCTGACTCTCCGAGTCAATAAGGAAATTGGCCGAGGTGACGATCTTCTGGTGCGGCTTCAGCCCCTTGAGAACAATCACTTCGTCGCCGGTTTGCGGACCGGCGACAATCTCCTTCGGCTGGATCATGCCGTTGCCCTCGTAGAGGAAGGCCATCTGACTTGTCCCGGTCTCAAACACAGCCGAGGCCGGGATGACCAGCTGTCGTCCGAGGGGTGATTTCAGATCGCAGTTCACATACATGCCGGGCTTGAGCTTCAGTCCGGGATTTTGAATGACCAGCCGGACGCGCACGGTGCGCGTCGTCAGATCGACCTGGGGCAGAATCTGATCGATCCGGCCGTAGAAGGTTCTGCCGGGATAAGAATCGACGGTAATATCAACCGGGTCCCCGGGCCTCAGGCGGCCCACGTCATCCTGAAACACCTGCACATACACCCACACCCGGGATAAATCGGCAACGGTATAGAGACGAGTCGAGGGCTCGACGTACATATTGGGCAGCGCGTTGTATTCCGTCACGTAACCTGAAACTGGGGAGTTAATGGTGAGATCGGTAATGGGCTTTCCGGTGCTGCGGAGCTTCTCGAGCTCGCTCGGCGGAACTTCCCACTGCGCGAGCCGTTGTTCCGCCGCCGATGAAAGCGTTGCTGCGCCAGATGCAGCCCCATCGACAGTGCTCGCCCCCAACACCTTCTGGTCCCGTCTTGCGAGAAGGTACTCCTGCTCCGTGGCGACCAGGTCGGGGCTGTAGACGGTGAAGAGCGGCTCGCCCTTGCGAACGTAGAGATACGTGGCGTTCACGAATACTTTCCGGATGTATCCGGGAAATCTCACCTGGACGTACGAGAGCAGTTGCTCATCGATGTCCACCGTACCCGTTGCGCGAACATCATCGCTGACCTGCTTGTACTCCACAGTGCCTGTGGTTACCCCGATGCTTTGCATACGCTGCGGGGAGAGTTGTACGGGCGTCATCGGCGCTTCCGTATTAACCACTGGCGTTGTGGACGACGCCGGTTCATTGGCGCCTGCTGCCGGCCCGACCGCTGCCGGCTGCACTCCGCTGGATGATGGCTCCTGTGCGAAGTTCGACGACTTTCCTCGCTGATTGCGGTAAAACCATACTGTTGCGACAACTGCAATCAGAGCGAGCCATACCAAAGAAGTTCTTAAAACATATTTGTTCATCGCAGTGTCGCTCCTGTCAGGGTTTCCAGATGAGCCAGTATTGTCTCGTGATCGGCCAGCACCTTGGCTTCGTCGAGCTTCATGTTCAGCACGTTCACGAAATGGAGGAGTACGTGTGTCATGACGTCACGATTGCTCGCATACGAGTTCAGAGTGGAACGATAGGCGGCATCGGATTGAGGAATCAGGCCCTGTTGGTATTCCGTGAGCAATTCCTCGTCGCTCTTCACCTCGACGTATCCTCGCTTGACCTGAGCGAGCTGCTCCTGCAAATGAGCGTCCAGAGTTTCCCGCGACAGAGTCAGTTTCTCGGCGGCTTCCTGGACCTCAGCGCGGACGCGGGCCCGGCGCGGCAATCGAAGGTTAAAAGTGAACATGTAGTAGTCGGGGTATTTGCGGTCATTCTGCTGCCACATGTAGGAGAGACCGAAGTCCGGCTTGCTGTCCTGCTTCGCCGAAGCCAGCGCCGCGTTCTCGGCGCGCACTGAGCTGGCGTCCACCTGAATCTGCGGATTCCGTTTCCGCACCATTTCCAAGAGCTGATCTGAAGTGTCCTGTAGAGGATTCTCTCGGAGGGCTTCAGCCACGATGTCCGGAGAATCCTGATCCCGATGCAGCAGGGCTTTCAGATCGGCTTCGGTATCTCCGAGTTGCTCTTTGGCCGCGGTGATTTCGCGGACGATCTTCGTGCGCTCCACCTGGGCCTGCAGTACATCGGCCTGGGATCCCTGACCGACCTCATAGTGTGCGGTCGCATCCTGGATGAGCTGATCGAGAACGTGCTCGTTCTCGCCAAGAATCTTGAGCACCTGCTGCAGGTAGGCGAGATGGAGGTAATCCACTTTGACGGCGTCGGCAACGCTCGCCGCGGTGGCTTGAATGGTCGTATCTTTGACATCCGCCTCGCGTTCGGCCGCCTCGCCACGCAGTCTCAGCTTTCCCGGATAGGGAAATTCCTGAGACGCTCCGATACCGATATAGGCAAAGTTGCTGGTGGTGTAACCGGCGAATGGCTTTGGGCTGCCCACACTGAAGTTCTGATAGGTGAAAGTCGGATCGGGCAGAGTGCTCACCTGGCGTGGCACCTGCTTCGCCGCCTGCCATGCATCGCGAGCAGCGGCAATCTGTGAGTTATTTCCCTCAGCTTCGGTCAGAAGCTGAGACAACGGGGTGGGCGCGGTCGGCGCAGATGCCTGGCCGAAGGCAGCGAGTGCAGTGGCCAGTAGAACCGCGACCGCAACCGAAGAGGCTGCAGACATACGGAGGCTCCATTCTCAGAATGCAGTTCATGGAACTTTGCGGATAGCGCAGACACGACAGGGCGCTCGGCAAAGACTGAATGCGAGAAGGAGCGGTCTAGATTCTGAGAACTGAAACCGAGGTAGGCGGGGAACCGAGAAGAGAGGAATCAGCGTAATCAAGTCGGCCCGCGGCAGGAAAAACCGGAGCCGTCATGTCCCACGCGGCCAGCGGGATTGTAGCAACAGCGAACAGGTGAACTGTACCGGCCCTTGCATCGACGGCTTTCTCCCCTAGAACAGGGAGACTTCCCCGGCAGCATGAGTGCGATGCAGGCATGTTCGGCTGCCCGCACTCGGTACTCATCGTCCGGCAGCAAGCGCGCTCTCCAGCGGTCATCGCAGCGCCGGGAACCAGACAGGCCATTGCTGGAGTCAGGCCCAATACCAGCACCAGCAATACAATGCCGAATTGGCGTACCACCTTCATGCTTTCCTTAAAATAGCATAGACGGGGCCGTGGCTTCGATTTCAGACTGCTGGAGCAGATTCAGGTGACGATACAGAGCGCAAGGTATGAAAAGAAGACCGCAAGGCTATAAGGGAGGTTAGATTACATCTGCGATCCCCAACCAGACCGGTCAGCAAGGGCGTGTAGCAAGAGTGCGAATGAAGCAGCGACGCTGGCGACGCACAAGATTCCGGAAGTAAACGGATCATTTCTTGCAGCCTTGCTCGAACGGTCTCGACAGCAGCCACGTCCAGGGCGAGGCTTCTGTTGATTTCAGAAAGCGATACCTCATCGAGACGAGTTCTGCGTCCATGTCCTTTGCGGTGGCGGCTGTAGGTGGGGTCACATCGACTAGCTTGTCTTGTGTTTCCATACAATACGGCTAATCCTTCCCAGATCTGATTCGTGACACATAGCGCGGACCACTCTCCCAGGGGTGGCCCGCTTGACGGGAAGCTCGCATCGCAGTTCTGACGGGATCCCTGCTTGAAAAGGATCCGCATTCCATGAAACCTTCAGAACTCTACGAGGCGCTTCATGCGCTGATCAGCGAACTTGTGCCCCTGCACATTTGGGGCGCGTGCGGCGTCGGCAAGTCGCAGATTGTCGCCCAGGTCGCAGCCGACCGGAAATGCGAATTCCTCGATATCCGAGCCGTGCAACTCGATCCCGTCGATCTGCGCGGCCTGCCGAAGATTTCCGCAGATCGCGCGGAATGGGTGCCGCCGAAATTCCTGCCGATCGATGGCGAAGGCATTCTGTTTCTGGACGAGCTGACCTCGGCGCCACAGATGACCCAGGCCGGCTGCTATCA
>JAJZNH010000904.1 GCA_021811745.1 Acidobacteriota bacterium | reverse complement strand
GCGGCGTGGCTCGCGCGGGTTACTCCGGAAATGGAACAACAACCTCAGGTTTTGCGCGAAAAGGAGCGCTACCTGAGCTTCAAAGGCGATTATTCGCAATCCGCGGCTGTCGGAGAAGAGGCCATCAAGCTGCTGCCACGCGACCGTGACGTCGTAGTCTATCTCGGTTACGACCTCCTCTATCTCGGGAAGTACGATCAGTTACTCGCACTCACTTCACAATATATGAACATTCTTCCCAAGGAGCCGGACATTCCGCTCTTGCAGGGTTACGTCTACAAGCACGATCAAATGGATGAGCAGGCGCGCGAAGACTTCAGCGAGGCCATCAAGCGCGATCCGCAGGTGGAAACGGCTTATGTGAATCGCGGCTATATGCTCAACGACCTGCACCTGCCCGATCAAGCTGCCGCCGATTTTGAGTCCGCACTCAGGATGGAGCCGAACGACGGACAGGCGCACCTTGGCCTGGCCTATTCGGACCTGGATTTGCATAAGGCGCAATCCGCACTACGCGAGGCTACGCTCGCCCAAAGGAGCATGGGCGACGTTCGCGATGTGCACGTGATTCGCGCCACGGCATTTGCCAGCGAGGATCTTCCCAGCAAGGCGGCGGCCGAGTACCGAGCGGCTTTGAAATTCACCCCCCGGGACGGTTCTCTTCACCTCGGCCTGGGCAACACCTTGCTGACCCTTCGCCGTTTTCAGCCGGCGATTGAGGAACTCAAGCTTGCTGCGAAATATTCTCCTGAAAACCCGGATCCCGATGCGTTGCTGGCACGCGCCTATGCCAATCTCCAGGATCGCGGCCAGGCTATCCATTATGCCCATCTCGCAGAGCAGCGGGCGCAATTGGCGCCGGGACCGGTGCGCAGCAGCGTCCTCGTCACCATCGGCGAAGCTCTCATGGCGCTCGATGACCAGAACGCCGCGATGGACCGCTTCCGCGAAGCACTTGAGGTCAAAGGCAGCGACAGAGTGGGCGTGCGGCTCGCCGTTGCGCAGCTCATGGCGCAGCAGAACCGCCCCGCAGATGCCCAGCGGCAGATCGCACTGGCGGTAATGGAGGCTGAAGCCGGCGAAACCGCACCGCCGACCGGCATGCAATACATCGCTGCCGCCGATGTGCTTCGCACCTTGCACCAATACCAGCTCTCGCAGAATTACCTGCAGCGAGCCAAGATCGCGGGCGCGCCGGACGCGGATGTGCGTATCGGACTCGCGGACAACTATCTTGCGGCCGGCCAAACCGGCAAGGCTCAGGCGGAACTCGCGGCTATCGCGGCCACAGGTTCCGATCCGGATCCCAGTTATCAGTATCTGCTGGCCGAAGCCACCGCATTTCGGCAGGCCCATCAGAATGACCTGGCACTTACCTCGTTCGCGCAGGCTGCCGGCGCAGCCGGGGACGATCAGACTGCTGAGGAAAGCATGTTGCAGGCCGGAGCCGATGAAGGGCTTCGCATCAATCCCACACTCAGCGTGCTCTCCGATTACACGACCTCGCCTATCTATGAAGATACAACCGTCTATGTTCTCGACTCGAAGCTGGATGCGAGCTTCCCCATTCCCAGCAACGACACCTCGCTTCTACCGCCTCCCCGTTCATCGATTCAGAATCAGTGGACGGACGCGTTTCACCTGCACTTGAAGTATCTTCCCACGCCGACCGGATTCTTCCAGGTGCGGAATGCCCGCGGCGCGATCTCCGCGCCCAGTTCTTACTGCGGACCTGGAGCGGCATCGCCGGGTATCTGCACGCTGATCGTGAACCGCAACACCACCGACTACAACATGAATTTCGGCTTGAACCCGACAGTCCGTTTCGGCAGAAACATGCTCGCCTTCAACGCCGGCATTCAGGGGACATTGCGGCGCGATTCCCTGCAGCCTGTGCAGATGAACCAGAACCTTCTTCGTGAGTTTGTTTACGGATCCACGAGTTCTTTTTTTAACGCCGTTTCCGTCAGCGGCTACTTCATTCACGAAGCTGGACCCTTTACGGAGTCCAATCTGCATTCCAGCGCGCTGGCCGGAGAGGTCGATTTTCGCATCGGCTCGCCGTGGGGAAAGACCGCGTTGCTCACCGGATGGGGCGCTTCTAACATCCTCTACACGCCGCAGACATACCAGGCATATTTCACTTCGTCTTATATCGGGCTTGAGCGCAGATTCGGCCAGCGTCTCGACATCAAGGCACTGGCGGAGGGTATCAGGGCCTGGCGCATTGTAGGTTCAAACTCCGCCATCGCGCAAAATCTTCGTCCTGCCGCGGTTGTTGATTTTTCACCGCGACGCAACTGGAATGTAGAACTCGACAGCGCTTATTCGAGCACCCGCGGGTTCCACATCTACGACGCAACCCAAAACGGGGTTTCCGTGTCCTATGCACTTCCCTTCCGCCGCAGATTCACTGATGATTCCGGGCCTCTTTCCCTCGCCTACCCGATTCGTTTCTCGGGCGGCGTCCAGGACGAGACCTTCTTCAACTTCACCGGCGGGCATCAACAACTTCGACCCTATGTCGAAATCAGTATCTTCTGAGGCGGCGACGCGATGAGAATCTGTCTGGTTGCAACTTTTCCTCCTAGTGGGAGACAGCTCAACGAATACGCATTCCATTTGGCTCGCGAACTGCGCAACTGTCCGGGGATTGAACTGTTCATCCTGGCCGACGAACTTAGCAGCTATAAGTTCGCAACCGATGAACATGGGAATCCTATTTGCGCGGACCGGCAGCCGGAACTCGCGGGCTTCGAGGTGATCCGCTGCTGGAAGTTCGGCAGCGTGGGAACGCCAGTGCGCCT
The DNA here is from genome assembly GCA_021811745.1 of Acidobacteriota bacterium. Next base: position 1,350 of record JAJZNH010000904.1, on the reverse strand, counting down.
CCTCCAGACCATCCGGAAGCTGAATCCGGACGTGGTGTGGTTTAACCTTGTCTTCTCCAGCTTCGCCACGCCCGAAAATCCCATCGCGGCATTCGCCGGCCTTTCCACTCCTGCCGTCGTGCGAGCAGCGGGTTATTACACACACATCACGCTTCACCACATAATCGAGCATGTGGATTTTGCTGCGGCCGGCATTCGCCGCGAAAAGCTCTTTCGCATCGGCACCGAATTGGCAACCAGGGCCCTGCTCAAAGCCAATTCCGTTTCTGTCTTATTGCCCCACTATCATCGCACCCTTGTAAACAAATATCGCGCGCGGAACGTGGTCCTGGGAACGCACGGTACATTTGCCACAACGCCCACTGCGCCTGACTTTTCGCACCGCGGCAATCCCGACCAGCGCATTCTGGCGATTGGCCACTGGGGCACCTATAAGCGATTGGAAACTCTGATGTCCGCCTTTCCCAAGGTCTTGGAAAAAGCTCCACGCGCCCGCCTGATTATCGCCGGAGCCAATCATCACACGTGCGCCGGATACTGGGAATCGGTGCGCGCAGCACAGCCACCCCATCTACCCATCGATTTTCGCGGATATGTTCCCGAAGAGGCCATTCCCGAACTTTACCGGACAACTTCAGTGGTGGTGATGCCCTACGATTCGGCGACCGGGTCGAGCGGTCCCGCGCATCAGGCATGCGAGTACGGCGTTCCCATCGTCTGTGCCGACATTCCGGATTTTCGCGAAATGGCTCTCGAAGAAGACATGGCGATTCTCTTCCACAAAGTCGGCGATGCGGACGACCTTGCGCTCCAGCTCAGCACCATTCTCCAGTCCTCCGAGCTGGAGCGCGAGATGGCGGAGCGTAACTTTGCCGCCGGAGTCGAAATGACCCTGTCTAATGTCGTGCGCAGGTATCTGCGCTGGTTCGAACTTCAACGCTGCAAGCGCAGTCTCCGCTCTGGCCGTACCGCAACCGCGAAGGATGTCTTGGCGGGAAGAAGATCAATGCCGGGGACCCAGCATGCCGCTTGGATATTTTGGGATGGCCCCGGCGATCCCACCGGCAGAAGCGGATATGACACTCAGACGGATTTCGTTGAACTGAGCCCAACTCCCGGAGAAGACATGTGAGTACACTGAATACTTTTGTTGCGGACATCCAACAAGAAGCCGTACTCATCTAAATCAGACGCAGCTCAGTTTTTCCTCTGAAGAGCTTGCGTGGCCCTGATTTGCTCGATGCGATAAGGGCTTCGGCGAAGCGCGATTGCTCGTACCTCTCGGCGATCCGCGCTCCATTCGCCCTTGCTTTGCACCGACGTTCAACAAACGCATTCCCAGTCAAGGAG
>JAJZNH010000522.1 GCA_021811745.1 Acidobacteriota bacterium | reverse complement strand
ATAGATAGCGCCCGCACCTTTCCTGCTTACGAGCCAGAGAGAAGATAGTTTGGTTCTGATTGGAATGTTTGCGGGCAGATGGAGATTGAGAGGAGATCGTTATGCTTTGGACATTGTTCGTCGTGGTTCTGGTTTTGTGGCTTCTTGGCTTCAGCTTACACATCGGCGGTGGGCTGATTCACCTTCTACTGGTTGTAGCCGTGATCATCCTGATCTTCAACCTGGTGAGCGGACGCCGCGGCAGGTGGTGAAGCTGTTCGGTTTGAGGAATGCTAGCCAACGCAGGCGGCAGCGGCGCTGTCGGCATGAAGATTGCGTTGCTTCGGCTGGAAGTGTGCGTTTCTATACAGTTTCTGTCTGGCCGAGGGAGCAAGCTAACTCAAGGTAAGCGTAGCGTCACGGGAAGCTCTCTCTTCGGGATATGCAGCGCAACGGAGGTTCTTTCTATGCAACTACGCACATCCTGTTGGTTGATTCTTCTGCTTTCAACTTTGCCAGCGTATGCGGATCCTATTCTTGGATCCGCCGGGATTTTGGCGATCCTGGGCGGCTCTGACGTGACGAATACCGGTCCGACGACCCTCAATGGAGATTTAGGGGTCTATCCTGGTACGTCGATAACGAACACCAACGGCATCACCATCAATGGGGTTGTGTACGGCGGAAGCGCGGTCCCGCCCAACAACGCAGGCGCGGCGACTGCTGAGGGGGACGCCACTGCAGCAAGCCTTGGCCTTGGGGCCATGCCGGTGACTACGAACCTGACAGGGGAGAATCTTGGCGGCCTGACGCTGACGCCAGGCGTCTATGCGTTTGATTCCTCCGCAGGCCTTACGGGAACGCTTACACTGAACGGCGAGGGTAATCCGAACGCCTTATGGGTGTTCGTAACGGGCAGTACGCTGACGACGGCGAGCGGACAAGGCGCGGCGGCTATTAACGTAATCAATGCCGGATCCAATGATGGCATATTCTGGGATATCGGCAGCTCCGCTACCCTGGGTACCTACACAAACTTTGAAGGAAATATCCTCGCGTCTGACAGCATCACCCTGGACACCGGTGCAAGCATTGGGTGTGGTAGCGCGTTGGCGTCAAGCGGGGCCGTAACCATGGATTCGAATACCGTCTCGACCGGTTGCACCGGTGGCGGAACGATTACCGATGGCGTGGTGACCCCTGTATCTTCCATATCTGTAGTGCCGGAACCGCATAGCCTGTTGCTGCTGGGAACCGGAATGGCGGGGCTGCTCTTTCTGGTATTTTCGCAAAGGACTGATGCAAAGCTGAGACGGCGTCTCCGTCTGTAGCTGGCTGCGCCGCGGACACAAGCCGCGTGGCCGAGGTGCAATATGCTTTTAGTTCTTTGCAAGGAGATGTAGGGGCAGCGGGTTGTGCCGGGACTTTGAGGGTTGGCGTTTTGGGTTGGTGTGGCAGGCGTGAAGCAGAACGGCAGGAGCAAGATTCCTGGCGGGCCGGGTACAAGGTTGCGGCCGGCGCCTGTGACGAGCGGCGCGAGATGGACAAATTTGGCGAGGCAAAGCCTGCGAGTTGTCCGCCGCGGCCATGGGTGTTATCGCCAAGGCTCCCATGCACGGAAGAAGCACAGTAGCAGAGGTTTGATGGACAGCCGTTGAAGGGAGGGAGCGCGAATGGCCGTTATGATGCAGGCGTTTTATTGGGATGCTCCGGTCAAAGAGAACAAGCGCGGGGAGTGGTGGAACTTCCTTGCGGAGAAGGCGCCTCAACTGGCGGCATCGGGGACCAATTCCATGTGGTTGCCGCCTTTCAGCAAGGCCGCGGACCCTGCGTCGAATGGATACGATCCTTACGACTATTTTGATCTGGGAGATTTGGATCAGAAGGGCTCCGTGAAGACACTTTATGGCAATCGCGCCGAACTGGAGAGACTGATCCGGGTGATGCGAGAGCACAAGATCAGTGCGATCGCCGATATGGTGATCAACCATAACTCAGGGGGCGATGAGGAAGAGACGAACCCTCTGGACGGGAAGAAGCGATGGACGAAGTTCAATCCGAAGAGCGGGAAGTTCCCGCGTGACTGGAACTGCTTCCATCCGAGCCGGTATGAGCGGACGATAGTGGAGGGCGAGAAGTTCGCTGGATTTCCGCACCTGTGCCATCGCAATCCTCAGGTGTATGCGGCAATGTTCGAGTATTCGCGTCTGGCCATCGAGGAACTCGATTTCGATGGTTTCCGGTTTGATTTTGTGAAGGGTTTTGGAGCGTGGATGATCGGCTTATTGGCGAAGTATCAATATCAAAAGAAAGATGGCCGTGAGTTCACTCCTTTTGTGGTGGGGGAGTACTGGTCCGGACCTGAGGCTATCGGCGATTGGCTTGATCGGGTGCGTGCCGTAACGGATGATCAGATCGCCGCGTTCGACTTTCCCTTACGTTACAAACTCAAAGAGGTCTGCGACACGCCGAACTACGATCTGCGCAGGCTGACCGATGGCGAATCTGTTTCCGCCAGGCGGCCGTTCAATGCCGTCACCTTCACCGAAAATCACGACATGGGCGGCAATGAAGTGGTGAACGACAAGATGCTTGGCTATTCTTTCATTCTGACTGGCGACGGATATCCGTGTGTTTTCTGGTGGGACTACTTCAATTGCGAGCTCGCGCGGCCGGGTACGCCGAACGGAATCGACGCGCTGATTGACGTGCATCATCGCTACGCGGGGGGAGAGTCCGCGATCCTGCACGCCGATCCCGACCTGTATATCATGCAGCGTGATGGAACGGAGACGCAGAGCGGCCTGATCTATGTGCTGAACAATCTTGGAAATCAGTGGAGCGGCACACAGGTGAAGACAAGGTGGACCAACCAGAGGTTCAAGCCGGTAGCATGGGATGGTCACGACACGGCTCATCCCGATGAGCGCACGACCGACGCCGACGGAAATGCGGAGTTCCCTGCACCGCCGCGAGGGTACTGCGTCTACGCTCCCGTGTCCGAGTAGATGGCCGATTCCGATGAGATGTCTCCTTTTCCTGTTTCTGTCCTGATCTCTGAGGGTTGGCCGGGTTATTTCTTCTGGGAAAAGGAGTGGTGCCCCTACACAGCAGATTGATCGTGGGCGCGGGAAGCTGAAATGGGTTGACACGGTATCTTGTTTCACATTGAAGAAGGCGTTGCGTGACGGGTTCCAGTTAGAACGTATATCAGTTAGAAGGAGGTGTCTGATGGACAAGGAACATGTGAAAGGCGCAGTGGAAGAGGTGAAAGGCAAGATGAAGGAAGTTGCCGGCCACATCACTGGAGACAAGGGACTAGAGAGCGAGGGCAAGGTAGACCAGGCGAAAGGGGCGGTCCACAATGCGATAGGAGATGTGAAGGACGCTGCAAGAAAAGCTTTCAAGGACGTATAAGACTCCGCGGCCAAGCAGTAGAGCCCAGCGCTCAAGCAGCAGGCCTGTTGCGACACCATAGTGCGCAGATGCAGGAAGGCGGCATGCCACTGACCAATCTGAGTGCTCACGATATGAAGGGACTGATCGCTTCTATTCGCTCTATGCCGAAGGCCGGCGATGCAGAGTGATTTGGCGGACAAGCCAATTGTGGGCAAAGGCTGCCCGCTGGGCCTGCCGCTTGCGGCCGGTTGCCTGAGAAGCCAGAGGCGACCATGGGTTTGCGCAAGGGAGTGGTGCAGCGTGGCGGACGTCAGGCGCGTGGACGCTTCAGCGCCACGGCGGTGGATTCACGGACGACCAGGGTGGGCTGCACGACAAGTTCATCGCGCGGGGGCATGGTGTCATGGATCTTGTTCAACAGCGCCTGGGTGGCGATCCGGCCCATCTCTGCCAGAGGCTGGTTGATGGTGGTGAGGCGAGGGATGCTGTAAGAGGACGCATTGACGTCGTCAAAGCCGATGATGGAGACATCCCTGGGTATGTTGAGGTTGAGATCCTGAAAGGCGCGGATGGCTCCGATGGCGGCGTTATCGTTGAACGCCACCAGCGCCGTGAACGGATGCCGGAGGCCAGGAGGTGCTGGACCACCGGATAGCCCAGTTCGGGGGAGGAGATGTCGCGGTCCAGAGAGACGACGAGGTCCGGCTTGATCTTATTGATCTGGCATGGAAGGAATGCGATTATGCGGCATAGGCGACATCTTTCTGGCCGAAGTAGTTTTCGACTCGA
>JAJZNH010000508.1 GCA_021811745.1 Acidobacteriota bacterium | reverse complement strand
CATCATGATGGCGCCGTACTTCCCGGCCAGCGCGGCCAGCTTGTCCACCGGGCCGATGTCACCGTCCATCGAAAAGACGCCGTCGGTGATGATCAGCTTGTGGCCCGGCTCGCCGGCAACTTCCTGCAACAGCTCCTCGCAGTGAGCCACGTCTTTGTGGCGGAAGACTTTGATCCTGGCCCGTGACAGCCGCGCACCGTCGATGATGCTGGCGTGGTTCAGCTCGTCCGACAGGATGAAGTCGTCCTTGCCCAGGATGGCGCTCACCGTGCCGGCGTTGGCCGCAAAGCCGCTCTGGAAGACCACGCATGCCTCCACGTTCTTGAAGCGCGCGATCTTCTCCTCGAGCTCCATGTGGATGCGCATGGTCCCGGCGATCGTCCGCACCGCGCCCGACCCCACGCCGAAGCGGCGCGTGGCCTCCACGGCGGCCTCAATCAGGCGCGGATCGTTGGCCAGTCCCAGATAATTGTTGCTGGCCAGGTTGATGACCTCGCGACCGTCATAGTGGCAAACAGGGGCCTGCTGATCGTCAAGCACGCGAAGCTTGAAATACGTCCCCTTGGCGCGGAGTTCGTCGAGAACGGCAGTCAGGTAGGCAAGCCCGCCGCGGCGGGCAGGCTGGGGGCGGGAGGCTGTTTCAGTCATGGCGTTCACCTCAACCAGACAGCATAGCGCGGAGGGGAGCCACGAGCCATTGCACCCGGACACAACCTGATCCCCGGCGCCGGTCCAGCCGGAAACATCCTTCTCACTCGGGAAGCGTCTAAAGAACGTCTTTGATGGCCTGGGTGCGCCCCCGCCGGATACAATAAACTTCTACGCTGAGACAAACCGCAGGTACGCGATTTCTCTTCAGATTTGGAGCAGGTGCACGTGAGAGGTTTGGACTGCCGCGGACTGCGGCTAGAGTTAGTTGCAGGATTGGCCCTGGCGCTGGCATTGCCTGTGCTCCCGGTGTCTGCCGCGCACGCGCTGGCCGCGGCGAGCGAAGCCACGCAAACCACGCTGAACGTGGAAACCCACGACCAGAGCGGCCGCACCAAGGCCACGGCGTCCGTGAAGGTGACCGGGACGGACGGAAATCCAGCCAGTGGGTCTGTGGCTATCGACGACGGGACGCGCCAGCTGGGGTCCGTGTTTTTGAACGCTCAAGGGCAGGCGACAACGGTTGTTGATCTGCCGGGCGGGAAACATTCGTTGACCGCGGTTTACAGCGGCAGCACGGCCTACCAGAAGTCGGTTTCGGCCGCCGCGAACGTACAGGGGCAAGTTACGACAACCCCCGACTTTCAGGTATCGGTTACACCGCTTGTACCCAGCAACACGCTGAGCCCCGGTGGTTCCGCAACGGCCACGGTGACGATCACGCCGGAGAACAATGCGGCGCTTCCTTCTCCGATGTTTATTTCGCTTTCCTGCTCGGGACTTCCGGATCAATCCACCTGCACCTTTTCGCCGCAAAACGTGGAAATTCTGGCAAACACGCCGGTGACCTGCCCGGCTGGTTCCCCTGCAACTGCCTGCCCGCCGACAAGCTCGATGGTGATTCAGACACAGGCTGAGGGGCAGGCCATGGCAGTACCACCCGCAGGGGTTGGAGGGCACGGTAACCCGGTGGCGTGGGCGCTGCTGTTTCCCGGAATCCTGGGTCTGGGCGGTCTGGCGTGGGGAACGCGCCGGCGGCGTTGGCTGAACCGGCTGGTCCTGGTGGCGCTGCTAGGGCTGGTGACGACGCTGGGAGCGACGGCCTGCAACCCGCAGTATTACTACTACAACCACGGGCCACCCAACACTCCGCCAACACCTGCGGGCTCGTTCACCGTCTATGTAACCGGTCAGTCCACCAATGGTGTAACGGCAATTACGCACTCCACAACGTTGACGCTAACGGTGAAATAGCCGGCAAGATTTTTTCTTCGTATGAACCGCTGGTATCTCGTTCCCGCGGATATTTACACGCTGGTGGAGCAGACGCCGGCAACGGTGCTGCTGGAAAGTGCAAAAGGCGGTGCCGATGCGGAGCGGGAGCCGTACACGCGGTTGTTCCTTGCGCCCCGGCGCATCTGCGCAGCCCATGAATTGGCGGAGCTCCCAGGTTTATTTGAGGAGATCGAGCGCGCCGTTGGCGAGGGGCTCACCGTCGCGGGATTTTTCAGATATGAGTGCGGCCAATGCTTTGAGCCAGCCGCCGGGTTGCGGCCCGGCCTGGCGGGACAACCGCTGGCGTGGTTTGGCATCTACGACCGCGTCTTTCTTTTCGATCATCGCACCGGGCAGTTCACCGGCGGCGAGCCGCCGGGACTTGACGCACTACGCAGAGGCGCTGATGCGGCAGCCGGACAGGCGATTGAAGCCGAGTTCGCTCTCACCGAAGAGGAATACGCTGCACGGATCGTAACCATTCAGGAGTGGATCCGCGCCGGCGACGTCTATCAGCTCAACTTCACCGCGCCGATTCGCGTGCATACCACAGCCGATACGGCGATTCTTTATGCGCGGCTGCGCGCGCGCCAGCCAGCGGATTTCGGCGCGTTTCTGCACTGGGCTGCCGGAGGGCATATTCTGTCATTTTCCCCTGAGCTGTTTTTCCGCGTAGACGAGGCGGGCGAGCGGCGGCGTATCATCACGCGGCCGATGAAGGGCACTGCCCGGCGCGGCCGTACGACGCTGGAGGATCGCCAACAGGCGGAATGGCTGCGCAACGACCCCAAGAACCGCGCCGAAAATGTGATGATCGTAGACCTGCTTCGCAACGATCTGGGCCGCCTCGCCGAGTTCGGAAGTGTGCGGGTGGAAGATCTGTTTGCCGTAGAGCGTCACCCCACGCTCTGGCAGATGACCTCGACGGTAACGGCCGACCTGCGGGGCGGGATTCGATTCCAGGACATCTTCCGGGCGCTGTTCCCGTGCGGGTCAGTGACGGGAGCGCCCAAGGTGCGGGCCATGCAACTGCTGGCGCAGATCGAGGACGAGCCGAGGGGCGTCTATACAGGGGCCATAGGCTACTTTTCGCCACAGCAGACGGTCTTCAATGTGGCAATCCGCACGTTGGAGCTGGAGGGAAGCCGCGGCAGGATGGGCGTGGGAAGCGGCATCGTGATCGACTCCGATCCCGCGGCGGAGTTCCGCGAGTGCCAGCTTAAGGCAGAGTTTCTGACATGCTCTTCAGGTTGGCTGCCGGAACGGTTCTCGCTGGTCGAGACACTGCTATGGAAAGATGAGTATCCACTTATTGAGCTGCACCTGGACCGTCTGGAAGATTCGGCGCAATATTTTGGATTTCCCTGTGAACGCAGCGAGGTCAAAGAGGTCCTGGAGAAACATGCGCGGGCATTCGCGGGCCACGGTTCGCGCAAGGTGCGGCTGCTGCTCGACAGCGATGGCGGCCTGCACATTACATGCGAAGTGCTGGCGGAAACGCGCGGCCGGACCGAGTCCGGATGGGTGCGCATCTCGCGGCGGCGCACCGACCCGTGGAATCCAATGCTCTTTCACAAGACCACGCATCGGCCGTTGTACTCGGATGCCTTCCGCGCCGCTACGCTGGCGGGCTTCGACGATGTGCTCTTCCTGAATCGCAACGAGGAAGTCACCGAAGGCGCCATCAGCAATATCTTTGTCGAGAAGGAGGGCCGCCTGTACACGCCTCCTGTCGAGTGCGGACTGCTGGCCGGAGTGTACCGGCGTCATGTGCTGGAGACGTACCCGAATGCCGGAGAGCGCGTGCTTCATATCGACGATTTGCGCCAGGCCGACGCGGTGTATCTGAGTAACGCCGTCCGCGGCCTTCGTCGCGTGATCATCGATTGGGAAGGTTGAGGACACAGCTATACGGCTTGCGGAAAAACGAGTTGAGTCCAGGGCTTTGTGTCAGGGCATGACTTCAGTCGTGCCGAAAGCACCGTAGTCTGAGCAAGGGCTTGAGCCGCTGCTGGATTTCTCCCGCTGAAGTCGCCTGCCATTTGCACTGTTTCCGCAGCCTCAATAACTGACGCGCTGCGTCTTCTCAATATGAAGAACGGCTTATCGGCAGTCGCTAAAGTACATTACCTGCTGTTCACAATGCGTTCCGCGCGCCCATAGGAACCAAGATTGAAGGCGTTGGCATAGCCGAGGGCCTTCAGTTTCCTTTTTGCCATGCCGCTGCGTATGCCGCTCTGGCAAT
>JAJZNH010000570.1 GCA_021811745.1 Acidobacteriota bacterium | reverse complement strand
GTCGCGCCGCACATGATAGAACGTGGTGCGGTAGAGCTTGCCGCTGAAGCTGAGTTTGTGACCGTGGGTCAGGTGGCCGCCATGCGAGAGGTCAAGGCCGAGAATGGTATCGCCCGGTTGCAGCACGGCCGCATAGGCCGAAGCGTTGGCCTGCGAGCCGGAGTGCGGCTGCACGTTGATGTGCTCGCCTCCAAAGATCTGGCGGGCGCGCTCGCGCGCCAGGTTCTCGACGATATCGGCATACTCACAGCCGCCGTAGTAGCGACGCCCCGGGTAGCCTTCAGCATATTTATTGGTAAAAACAGAGCCGGCGGCTTCCAGCACGGCCTCGGAGACAAAGTTTTCACTGGCTATCATCTCCAGGCCTTCGTGCTGGCGAAGGGTTTCGTGGTCAATTGCGGCGGCTACGTCGGGGTCGGCTTGGGCGAGCGGAAGAGACATGCGGTCAGTCATAAGAGAATTTTAGTACCTTTCAACCATCCAACCGCAGATGGATTCCACCGGCTCCCTATTATGACGGGATAGGACTGGAGCAGACCGCTGACTGTAAGTGCATGAATCCACGCAACCGCAAAGATTGGCCGCTGCGGACGGCAAATGCGGTCACCCGGTTTTGAGGTTTCCGGGTTACTTGCCGCCAAGCACACCTGATGTCTTCAAGAAAAAGTGCTGCCAGCTACAACTTTTATTTGGGCTTCGGGTTCTGACCCTCGAGGGCCGAAGATCCATGCATCTACGGTACTTTCGGAAATCAAGTGGCACAAATTAAGATCGTGGCCGCAGCCGGTCGCCGCTGCTCGGCCCCACGGACGGAATCCTGTTTGTGGAACCCCTGTCCGTTGGATCAATCTTTGGTTGAAAGAGCCGCGGATTGGTAACATCGGATCTCCGAAAATGCTTTGGCCCCTGGAGGAAACTTATGCATCCGAAGCTATTGACATTCGCCATTGCCGCAATCGTCGCTTCCGCTCCCGCGTTCGCGCAGCAGAGCCAGCCTTCACCGTCGCCGCAGCCCGCCACCAGCAGCACGAACAAAGAGGGCTCCGTACCGGATCGCCGCAACGACCAGCAGAACCGCATCGCCAACGGCGTACAATCCGGCCAGCTCAGTGCCGGCGAAACCAAGCGGCTGGAATCGCGCGAGGCGAATGTAAATCGCGAGATCCGCAACGACCGCGCCGCCAACGGAGGCAAACTGACGGCCCAGGAGCGCGGGCAGGTGAACCGCCAGCAGAACAACCTGAGCCGCTCGATTTACAACGACAAGCACAACGCTGCTCAGGCGCGCTACGGCAATAATGCAGTGGGACAACGCCGCGCGAACCAGCAGGCACGCATCGCTAATGGCATTCGCAACGGTTCGATGACCGCCGGCGAGGCCGCCCGCTCTGAGAATCGCCAGCAGCGCATCAACCGGCAGATCGGCGCCGACCGCGCCGCCAACGGCGGCAGGCTCACCGGGCAGGAGCACAGGCAGATCAACCGCAGGCAGAACGGCGCCAGCCGGCAGATCTACCGCCAGAAGCATAACCGCGCCCGCAGATAATTGCCCGTTTATCTCCGGATACCGGGTCACGATCCACTGCAGCCAAGAGGATGATGGCCCGGTATCCTGAATCTGTGATCCTCTCTCGCATCTCAATTCCTGGCTTTCTGCTGCTTCTCGCTTCCGGCCTGGTCTTCGCACAATCGCCTGCCGTCACGCTGAGGCCGGCCGCGGTGGTAGCGGGCTCGCCGGAGTTAATTCGCGTCGAAGCGCCAGCTTCGGCAACGCTCGATGGCGAATGGCTGGGGCGCAAGCTGGAGTTCTTTCGCGGAAGCAGCGGACGGGCTTGGTTCGCTCTGGCTGGAGTGGATGTGCAAGCGCCTACCGGCCCTTCGACGTTGCGGATCAGCGAGCGGCTGGTAGATGGCAGCGCGCGCGACCTGAGCCGCTCGGTGGAGATTCACCCCGCGCACTATCGCACCAGCACGCTCAGCGTGGCGCCACGCTTTGTGCAGCCCAGCCCGGCGCAGCTCAAAGAGATTGAAGCAGAGATCCGGCTCAAGGCGAGGATCTTTGCGGTCAGCGCGCCGCGCCCGCTTTGGACGGGCAGCTTTCGCGCGCCGGTGCGCGCCGCGCCCACTGACAGCTTCGGCACACGACGCATGTTCAACGGCGAGCTGGCTAGCATTCACAAGGGCATGGATTTTCGCGCCGCCGCCGGGACGCCGGTACGGGCCAGCAACAGTGGCGTGGTGGTGCTGGCGCAGAAGCTCTATTTCGAAGGCAACTGCGTGATTATCGACCATGGGCTCGGCTTGTTCACGATCGACATGCATCTCAGCCGAATCCACGTGCATGCCGGCCAGCAGGTAGCGAAGGGCACATTGCTTGGTCTGAGCGGCGCCACCGGCCGCGTGACCGGGCCGCACCTGCACTGGTCCGTGCGCTGGGAAGGCGCGTATCTGGACCCGGCAAAGCTGCTGCGGATGGATTTGAGCGCGGTGCGATGAGGGCAAGGCCGCTTCACTCCGGTGTCATGTAACGTAGAAGTGAAGAGGATTACTTCCCCATGTCTCAATATCTAAAAGTGAATTATTGTGTCGAACCGGATGCGGCGGCGCTGGCGCGCCGGGCGGCGCAGGAGTTTGTGCAGGCGGCTGAGCAGGCTGTGGCCGCGCGGGGCCGGGCGCGCCTCGCCATCAGCGGCGGATCGACGCCCAAGGCCGCCTTCAAGCTGCTGGCCGATCCCAATCAGCCGTGGCGGGCGCGCATGCCGTGGGATCGACTCGACCTGTGGTGGGTGGACGAGCGATGCGTTCCGCCGGATGATGCCGAGAGCAATTACCACATGACACGCGAGGCGCTGCTGGCCCACGTGCCGCTCAGCCCCGTGCAGATTCACCGCATGGAGGGTGAACTGGAGCCGGAAGCGGCGGCGGCACGGTATGAGTCGGAGTTGCGGAACAGCTTCCGGCTGGAGGGCGCGGAGAGCCCCTGTTTTGATCTGGTGGCGCTGGGGATGGGCCCGGATGGACACACCGCGTCTCTTTTTCCCTACACCGCGGCAATTCACGAGCTGGGACGGCTGGTGATCGCCAACCACGTGCCGCAGAAAGACACTTGGCGCATTACCCTGACCTGGCCGGTGATCAACAAGGCGCGGGCCGTCTTTTTCCTCATCGGCGGGGCGGAGAAGGCGCAGATTCTAAAGGAGGTGCTGACTGGATCCTACGATCCGGAACGGCTGCCGAGCCAGTTGATATGGCCTTCAGGCGGTATACTGACACTGATTCTGGATGAAGCTGCAGCCGCGCTTTTGCCCGCAACAGATGGGGAGGGCTGTGGCTCTCTGGAGAGGTATCGATGATTCTCGCGGGCGATGTAGGTGGCACCAAGGTCAATCTGGCGCTCTATGACTTTGTCAACGGCGAACTGAAGCACACCCGCGTCCAGCAGTATCCGGCCAAGGAGTATTCGGGGCTGGAAGAGATCGTCAAGGAGTTCATGGTCGCGGACAAAGTAAGCGCGGCGTGCTTCGGGGTTCCTGGGCCGGTGCGCGACGGGCGTCTGCGCCTGACCAACCTGCCGTGGACGCTGGACAGCCGCGAACTCTCGGACGATTTGGGGATCGATTACGTCTTCCTGATCAACGACCTGCAGGCCAACGGCTTCGGTATCGCGGAGCTTTCCTCCGACCAGATCTATACGTTGAGCCAGGGCGACGTGAGCCAGATCGGCAACCGCGCGCTGATCTCGGCAGGAACGGGGCTGGGCGAAACCTTCATGATCTGGGACGGCCGCGACTACGTGCCTTACCCCTCCGAGGGCGGTCATGCGGACTTTGCGCCGCGCAACGAGGATGAGTTCGACCTGCTGCGCTATCTGAAGCAGAAGTACAACGGGCGCATCAGCTTTGAACGCATTGTAAGCGGGCAGGGCCTGACCAACATCTACGAGTTTCTGCGCGAGGTGCGCGGGCTGGATGAGCCGGCCTGGCTGGCCGAGCGCATGACTGAGGAAGATCCCAACGCCGTCATTACGGAGCTGGCGCTGAAGGCCAAGAGCGAGATCTGCGAGAAGACGCTGGATATGTTCGTCTCCGCCTATGGCGCCGAGGCCGGCAACCTGGCGTTGAAGGTGCTGTCAGTGGGCGGGCTGTATGTGGGCGGTGGCATTGCGCCGCGC
>JAJZNH010000418.1 GCA_021811745.1 Acidobacteriota bacterium | reverse complement strand
TGCGTGATGGCGGAAAAGCGATGAGGACGGAGAATTGAGATGAGTACAGTTGTCAGCCAAGTTGAGGCGCCGGCGGGTGTTCACCTGCCGATTTATATGGATAACCAGGCTACCAGCCCGCTCGATCCCAGGGTGCTGGACGCAATGATGCCTTATCTGACCACCAAGTTCGGGAACGCGGCCAGCCGCAACCATTCGTTTGGATGGGAGGCCGAGAAGGCCGTGGATGCGGCGCGCGAGCAGATCGCTAAGCTGATCGGGGCCACTGCTAAGGAGATCATCTTCACCTCCGGGGCCACCGAGAGTGACAACCTGGCCATCAAGGGTGTGGCGGAGATGTACCGTGAGCGCGGCAACCACATCATCACCCAGGTGACCGAGCACAAGGCGGTGTTGGACACCTGCAAGCGGCTGGAAAAGTACGGCTATCGCGTGACCTATCTGCCGGTGAAGGCGGACGGGCTGATCGACCTGGAAGACCTGAAGCGGGCCATCGACGACAAGACCATTTTGGTCACCATCATGGCCGCGAACAACGAGATCGGCGTGTTGCAGCCCATCCGCGAGATCGGCAAGATCTGCCACGAGAAGGGCGTGATCTTCCACACCGATGCGGTGCAGGCGGTGGGCAAGGTTGCCTTCAACGTGGTTGCGGACAACGTGGATATTGCTTCGATCTCCGCGCACAAGATTTATGGGCCCAAGGGCGTCGGGGCGCTTTACGTGCGTCGGCGCAACCCGCGCGTGCAGATCGCGGCGCAGATCGACGGCGGCGGCCACGAGCGCGGCATGAGGTCGGGCACATTGAACGTTCCCGGCATCGTGGGTCTGGGCAAAGCGTGCGAGATCGCTCTCGAGGAGATGGATTCCGAGGCGGCCTATCTGCGTGGCCTGCGTGACCGGCTGCGGGAAAAGATTGAAGCGGAACTGGATTGCGTTCACGTCAACGGCTCCATGGAGCACCGGCTGCCCGGCAACCTGAACATGAGTTTTCTGTACGTGGAGGGCGAGTCGCTGCTGATGGGCATTAACGACGTGGCGGTTTCCAGCGGCTCGGCTTGCACCTCGGCTACGCTTGAGCCTTCCTATGTGCTCAAGGCGCTGGGCTTGGGCGACGATGTGGCGCACAGCTCCATCCGCTTCGGGCTGGGACGCTTCAATACCCAGGCCGAGGTGGATTACGTTGCCGCCAAACTGGTGGATATTGTCAAGAAACTGCGCGAGCTTTCACCCCTCTATGAGATGGTGAAAGAAGGCATTGACCTGACCAAGATCGAGTGGCAGGCGCATTAATGAACAGCTTTTAGTTCTCAGCTTTCAGCGAGCCGTCGACTGGTGGACGGCATCAAATGAGCTGAGGACTGGTAGCTGAAAGTTGAAAGACTTAACACGCGGCTTCCCCCGCGAGAGGAGAAAGAAACGATGGCTTATAGCGACAAAGTGGTCGACCACTACAACAATCCGCGCAACGTGGGTACGCTCGACAAGAGCCAGCCGGAGGTCGGAACGGGACTGGTAGGCGCGCCGGAGTGCGGCGATGTGATGCGGCTGCAGATCCGCGTGAACCCCGAGACACAGGTGATCGAAGAGGCCAAGTTCAAGACCTTTGGCTGTGGCTCGGCCATCGCCAGCTCTTCGCTGGCCACCGAATGGATCAAGGGCCGGACCGTGGACGACGCTTTGGCCATCAAAAATACGGATATCGTGAAGGAGCTGTCGCTGCCTCCGGTCAAGATTCACTGTTCGGTGCTGGCCGAGGATGCGATTCGCGCCGCCATTGGCGACTGGAAGAAAAAGAACGGCGTAGCGGAAACACAGCCAGATTCGGTGACGGCGGCGCAGTAAGTTTGGTTTGGAACGAGCGCGGCGCGGATGTAGCTGAGCTCGAAAAATGGCAGGCGGGATGAACCGAGAGCAATCGGGAGAATAGGAATCTGCGCAAGCGATTCTCCCGGGGGCCGAGGGTGGCAATATTCCGCCACGGACGGAAAGGTACGGCCGTGGACGCCGTCGCGAGAGCGAAGGGTAAGCGGCCAGGGGAAGATGATGATGAACTTGGCGACAATCGCGTCAAAGCCCGCTGAGGGGGCCTTCGCGGAGCAGCCGCAGCCGGATGCGCAGCCAACGGCAACCGTGCAAGGCATCCAGGTGACCGAGCGGGCTCTCGCGCGTATTCGCGCGGTCATGGTCAAGGAGGGCATTTCGCCGGCCGAAGGCGGTCTGCGCCTGGGCGTAACGGGCGGTGGCTGCTCGGGACTTTCCTATGCGATCAAGTTCGACACGCATCCCCGCGAACGCGACCGCGTTTACGAGTTCGAGGGCGTGCGCCTCTTCGTCGATCCCAAGTCGTTTATCTATCTGCACGGCATGACGCTGGACTACGAGGAGACGCTGATGCGCCGTGGCTTCCACTTCATCAATCCGAACGCCGCGCGCTCCTGCGGCTGCGGCACTTCGTTCTCAGCGTAGCGCGCGATCGTTGGTGTTGAATGTTGAAGATTCTCGAATCCGCGGTTCTTGTTCCCTGTTGGTCCTGCTCCGTGGCTCACAATGAGTCCACGCTGTTCTGCCCGCATTGCAGCAAAATTCAACCTCCGCCGGGCGGTGATTATTATTCTGTCTTTGGACTGGAGTCGCGCTTGAACATCGACTTGGCGGCTCTGGAGCGTGAGTTTCACCGCCTCAGCCGCAAGCTCCATCCCGACCGCTTTGCCCGCGCTACAGAGAGCGAAAAGGAATGGAGCCTGGTCGACACGGCGCTGCTGAATGACGCCTATCGCACGCTGAAGGATCCGCTGCGCCGTACCGAGTACCTGCTCAAGCTGCACGGCGCCGAGATCGGCGAGGAGTTCAGTGGCAAAGACCGGCCCAAGAACGAGAATGGTCCGTCGCGGGCACCCGCCGACTTGCTCGAAGAGGTCTTCGAGTTGAACATGCAGATCGAAGAGATGCGCATGGCGCGCGAGACGGGCGAGAGCGATCCGGAACTGGAGAAGAGCCTCCGGGAGGCAAAGCGTAAGTTCGACAGCCTGGTGGAGGAAGTGGACCGCAATTTGCGTGTGCAGTGGCAGGCGTGGGATCAAGGCGATGCTGCCGCTCGTGATGCGGCACAAAAAACCATGGTGGCGCTGCTCGACCGGCGGCGCTACCTGAGCAACCTGGTCCGCGATGTGACCGGGACCCTGGAATCATAGCAACTGGATGAATGCGCCGGGCTCCGCGTATTGGGCCGGCTTAGCCACGATGCTCGGGCCCATCGGCTATCGCGGACTTTGGCCACGGAAGGAACGCTGGTTTCGCAACATTGAGTTGGAAAGGAGAGCATGGCGGAGGGACGCGTAGTTGGGATCGACCTGGGAACGACCAATTCTCTGGTCGCATATATGGAAGGCGATAAGCCGGTGGTAATTCCCGGCGTGGACGGCTCCAACCTGGTGCCGTCGGTGGTGGCGCTCGACCCCATGCCTGCCAATGGCAACCGACCTACGGTGACGGTGGGCAACAGCGCCCGCAAGGCGCTCATTGAAACGCCGGAGCGCGTGATTTACTCGGTCAAGCGGCTCATGGGTCGCGGACTGGAAGAAGTGAAGAGCGAGCTGAATTTTTTTCCCTTCCGCTTGGCTGACGATATTGAGGCCGGCGAGGTGCCGCGCATTCAACTGGGCGAGCTGCGCTTTACGCCTCCGGAGATTTCGGCCTATGTTCTGCGCCAGCTCAAGCGCAATGCCGAGCGGTTCTTCGGCGCGCCGGTCGCGCAGGCGGTTATTACTGTCCCCGCATACTTCAACGATGCGCAGCGCCAGGCCACCAAGGATGCGGGGCGCATGGCCGGTATCGATGTACTGCGGCTGGTGAACGAGCCAACCGCGGCGGCGCTGGCATACGGGCTCGATCGCGCGAAGGAGGGCACCATTGCTGTCTATGACCTGGGCGGCGGCACCTTCGATATTTCCATCCTCAAGCTACGCGACGGCATCTTCGAAGTGCAGTCAACCAACGGCGATACGCATCTCGGTGGCGACGACATCGACAATCTGCTGCTGACCATCGCCCTCGACGAGATTTACTCCGAGCACGGAGTCGATCTGCGCGCCAATCGGGCCGCCGTACAGGCGCTGCGCAAGGCAGCCATCGATGCGAAACTCCGCCTGTCGGTCGAAGCGTCGGCGCGCCTTGACA
>JAJZNH010000149.1:521-4182 GCA_021811745.1 Acidobacteriota bacterium | reverse complement strand
CTGCCGCACCATCATCTACAAGGGCCTCATGCTGGCGCCGCAGATCGACAAATTCTACTTCGAGCTGGCTAACCCCCTCGTTACCAGCGCGCTTTGCCTGATCCACCAGCGCTTTTCCACCAACACCTTCCCCAGTTGGAAGCTGGCGCACCCGTACCGCTATGTTTGCCACAACGGCGAGATCAACACCATCCGGGGCAACATCAGCTGGATGAACGCACGCCAGTCTGTGCTCAAGAGCGCTCTCTACGACGGCAAGATTGACGATCTCTATCCGGTCATCATGCCCGGCGGCAGCGATTCCGCCTCGCTCGACAACGCGGTGGAATTCCTTTTCCAGTCCGGCCGTTCCCTGCCCCACGTCATGGCGATGCTGATCCCCGAAGCCTGGGCCGGCAACCCCGACATGGACGAGGACAAGCGCGCGTTCTACGAGTATCACGCCTCGCTGATGGAGCCGTGGGACGGCCCGGCGGCGATTGCCTTCACCGACGGCCGTGTTATCGGCGCCACGCTCGACCGCAACGGCCTGCGCCCCGGCCGCTACATCGTCACTAAAGACGATCTGGTAGTGCTGGCCTCCGAGGCTGGCGTGCTTGAGGTTCCCGACGAGGATATCCGCAAGAAGGGCCGCCTGCAGCCCGGGCGCATGTTCCTGGTCGACACCGTGCAGCAGCGCATCATCTCCGACGCTGAAATCAAGAAGCAACTGGCCTCGCGCCAGCCCTACGCCGATTGGCTGAAGCAGCAGCAGGTCACGATTGAGATGCTGCCCGAGCCCTCGCGGATCATCGCGTCCAATCCCGAAACCCTGCTGCGCCGCCAGCGCGCCTGTGGTTACAGCGAAGAGGACTTGCGCATTCTGCTGGCGCCGATGGGCGCGAAAGGCGAGGAGCCGGTCGGCTCCATGGGAACGGACGTTCCGCTCGCCTGTCTGTCGGACCGGCCTCAGTCGCTCTTCAATTACTTCAAGCAGCTCTTTGCGCAGGTCACCAATCCGCCGATCGATCCGATCCGCGAAGAGCTGGTGATGTCGCTCATCAGCTACATCGGCACCGAGCGCAACATTCTGGCCGAAAAGCCGGAGAACTGTCACACGCTCAAGCTGCCGCATCCAATCCTGAGCAACCGCGACCTGGAAAAGCTGCGCCGCGTGTCTTCCGGAGACCTGCTGGCCACCACGCTGCCGGCGCTCTTCCGCGCCGCGGATGGCGAAAGGGGACTCAAGCACGCGCTCGACGACCTGAGCAATCGCGCCGCGCACGCGGTCAACTCCGGCTACTCGCTGCTCATCCTTTCGGATAGCGGCGTCGATCCCACCTATGCGCCGATACCCAGCCTGCTCGCGATGGCCGCCGTTCACAACCGGCTGGTGCGCGACAAGACGCGCACACAAGTGGCGCTCATCATCGAGAGCGGCGAGCCGCGCGAGGTCATGCACTTCGCCCTGCTGATCGGCTACGGCGCCAGCGCCATCAATCCGTATCTGGCGATTGAGACTCTGCACGACCTCAAGCGCCGCGGCCTGCTGCCAGACAATGTAACCGCTGAGTACGCGGAAAAGAACTTCATCAAGGCGATCAACAAGGGCCTGCTCAAGACCATCTCCAAGATGGGCATCAGCACCCTGCAAAGCTATCGCGGCGCGCAGGTCTTTGAGGCCGTGGGCCTGAACGAATCTCTCGTCGAAGCCTACTTCCCCGGCACCGCTTCCCGGATCGAGGGTGTGGGCCTGGATGTGCTGGCGCGCGAAGCGCAGTTGAAGCATGCCTACGCCTTCCAGCCGCTCACCGATTCTGAAACCGACCTCTCCGTCGGCGGCCAATACCAGTACCGCGTGGATGGCGAGTATCACCTGCTGAATCCGCTCACGATCAGCAAGGTGCAGCACGCGGTGAATCAGAACAGCGCGGCCGTCTTTCAGGAATACACCGAGATGATCGACGGGCAGAACCGCAGTCTTTGCACGCTACGCGGTCTTCTCAAGCTCAAGTACGCTGCAAAACCGATCCCGATTGAGCAGGTGGAACCGGCCAAGGAGATCGTCAAGCGGTTCACGACAGGCGCGATGAGCTTCGGCTCCATCAGCAAGGAAGCGCACGAAACCCTTGCCATTGCCATGAACCGCATCGGCGGCAAATCCAACACCGGCGAAGGCGGCGAGGAAGAAGCACGTTTCACGCGCGACCCGAATGGCGACTCGCGCCGCAGCGCCATCAAGCAGGTGGCCAGCGGCCGCTTCGGCGTGACGACAAATTATTTGATCAACGCCGACGAACTCCAGATCAAGATGGCGCAGGGCGCCAAGCCCGGCGAGGGTGGACAGTTACCCGGCCACAAGGTGGACGAAGTGATTGCCAGAACGCGCCACTCCATCCCCGGCGTGGGCCTGATCTCGCCGCCGCCGCACCACGATATCTACTCGATCGAGGATCTGGCGCAGCTCATCTATGACCTGAAGAACGTCAATCCGCAGGCGCGTATCTCCGTCAAGCTCGTATCCGAGGTTGGCGTCGGCACCGTGGCTGCAGGCGTTTCCAAGGCTCATGCCGACGTCGTGCTGATTTCGGGCGACACCGGCGGAACGGGCGCTTCGCCGCTCAGCTCCATCAAGCATGCCGGCCTGCCGTGGGAGCTCGGCCTTGCCGAGACACAGCAGGTTCTGCTGCTCAATGATCTGCGCAGCCGTATTCGGGTGCAGACCGATGGCAAGCTGCAGACGGGCCGCGATGTGGTCATCGCCGCGCTGCTCGGCGCCGAAGAGTTCGGCTTTGCCACCATGCCGCTCATCAGCCTGGGCTGCATCATGATGCGCAAATGCCATCTGAACACCTGCCCGGTAGGTATCGCCACGCAGGACCCGGTTCTGCGCGCGCGGTTCACCGGCACGCCCGAGCACGTCATCAACTTCTTCTTCCTCATCGCCGAACAGATGCGCCAGCACATGGCCCAGCTCGGATTCAAGACCGTGGATGAGATGGTGGGCCGCGTGGACAAGATCGACGCCTCTGTCGCCGCTGAGCACTGGAAGGCGAAAGGCATCGATCTTTCTTCGATCCTCTATGCTCCCACACTACCCGCACGCGTTGCGCGCCGCTGCGTGCAGGCTCAGGATCACGGACTCAGCCAGGCGCTGGATCACGCGCTGATCGCCAAAGCGGGCCCGGCACTCGAGTCCAAGACGCCTGTTTCGGCCAGTTTCTCCATCCGCAACGTGCATCGCACCGTAGGCGCCATGCTTGGTGGCCAGATTGCCCGCCGTTATGGATCGGCCGGCCTGCCGGACGGGACCATCCACTTCCGCTTCCAGGGATCGGCAGGACAGAGCTTCGGCGCTTTTGTCCCAACCGGCGTAACCCTCGAACTGGAAGGCGATTCGAATGATTACCTTGGCAAGGGTCTCTCCGGCGGGCGCATCATCGCCTATCCGCCCAAGACTTCGAGCTTCCTTCCCGAGGAAAGCATCCTCGTCGGCAACGTTGTTCTATACGGCGCAACCTCCGGCGAAGTCTTCCTGAACGGCATCGCCGGTGAACGCTTTGCGGTTCGCAACTCCGGCGCCACCGCCGTCGTGGAAGGCGTAGGCGATCATGGCTGCGAGTACATGACCAACGGCCTGGTGATCGTGCTGGGGTCCACCGGCCGCAACTTCGCCGCCGGC
>JAJZNH010000149.1:0-511 GCA_021811745.1 Acidobacteriota bacterium | reverse complement strand
TCGCGATCTGACCGGGAGCCCGCGCGCCGCCTGGGTGCTGGAGCACTGGGCCAGCGAGCAGGCAAAGTTCATCAAGGTCTTCCCGCACGAGTACAAGCGCGTACTCGGCGTGCCGCGCGTCGAGTCGGTCTACGTTTCTCCCACATCACAGTCGCCTCTGGTGGCGGCCACGGCAGAGGTGCAACATGGGTAAGGTAACCGGATTTCTGGAGCTTAAGCGTGAACAGCCGACCCGCCGCAAGGTTGAGGAGCGGGTAAAAGACTGGTTCGAGATTTACGAGCCTTTCCCTGAAGAAAAGCAGCGCGAGCAGGGCGCGCGCTGCATGGACTGTGGTGTGCCCTTCTGCCACAACGGCTGCCCGGTCAACAACCTGATCCCCGACTGGAATGACCTGGTTTACAACGGCCGATGGGAAGCCGCTATCCGCCGCCTCCACTCCACCAATAACTTCCCTGAATTCACTGGCCGCATCTGCCCGGCTCCCTGCGAGGCCTCCTGCGTACTGGGCAT
>JAJZNH010000470.1 GCA_021811745.1 Acidobacteriota bacterium | reverse complement strand
CAGGGCGGGATCGATTACCGAGGAAAAGCCGTTCTTGAACTCGCCAAGGCTCAAAGGGGACGCCGGCGGCGCCATCTGCACATGGACCTGGGGTTCGGCCAGCACAGGATAGCCGGGCATACGGATGATACCTGCGCGTAGCATTCCGCCAACGACGAGAACGCCAGCAATCAGGACTAACAGCCAGTAGGGAAGTCTGCGATGCGGAGTGGTCATTGGTATTCTCCTTTCTTCTCTTGAGACATGCGGTGCGTCTCCTTTTGTTTTCTATGTTCTATGCAGCGAGGGACTTGAGCGCGCTGAGATAGTGAAGGATGTCCTCGCGTGAAAGTATCCCCACAATTTCATTTCTGTCCACAACGGGAAGCTGGTTGACGCCGTCGCGGCCCATCTTTTCGAGCGCGGACCAGAGGATGGCATTTGGCTCCGTGGTGGTCAATTTCTGCAGGGGGATCGTGATCTGAATGGCCGGGGTGTTCGGCCATTCCTCGCGCGGCACTTCGCGGATAGTGGACATGGTCACCATGCCGACGGGATTGTCGAACTGGGTGATGACGGCGCAGCGCATGCCCAAAGGCAGCAGGTTCCTCTCCACGAGTTCTTCCAGCGAAATACTGCTGGGAACCTTCAGAAAGTCGCGCCGCATGGCGTCCGATACCTTATGGTCGCCAAGCAGATGCTTCACCGACTCCTGCTGTAACTGGCTGCCGGCGGCGCTCTCCAGAAACCATCCGATAAACGCGATCCAGATTCCACCGCCCAGGTCGCCGGTTAAGGCCCGCCATACCCCTATCAGGATCAGAGCAAATCCGAAAAAGCGGCCGGAGAGGCCTGCGGTGATGGTGGCTCGGTGATAGTTGCCGGTCATCTTCCAGACAATGGCGCGAAAAACCCGTCCGCCATCCAGCGGAAATCCGGGAATCAGATTGAAGATGGCAAGCACCAGGTTAATCAAAGCCAGGTACTCGGCCAATGCGAACAGCGGACGTCCCGGGGTGAAGAACGGCTCAATTTCCCAGAAGAACGCCGCCAGCGCAAAGCTCGTCACAGGCCCAACGACCGCAATCCAGAACTCCGTCGAGGCGCGGGTTGGCTCTGACTCAAGTTCCGACACGCCCCCGAAGAGAAAGAGCGTGATGCGAGGCACCGGGAGGCCGAATTGCTGGGCAACAAGGGAGTGCGCAAATTCATGGATGAGTACGCTCACGAACAGCATGACCGCCGTGACGATGCCCATCATCCAGTACTCGGCCGTCGTCCAGTTGCTGAACGCCACCGGGTAATAGCTGACCGCCAGCATCCATGCCAGAAGGCCGACGATCAGGAACCACGAATAGTCGAGGGCAACGGAGATGCCCCAAAACCGTCCAATTGGAATACCGCGCTGAGCCACGTTGTTGGCGCCTTTCCGCTTTGCAAGGCTGAATGTAGATTCCCCTTGCCCTGACAGGTTATCGATTGCCAGCCGGCGCAAACGGCGCACCCTGCTTATGGCCATCGAGTTCTGAGCGAGCCAATAGAGAGACTCGCTCCCACGCCGGAAGATAGCTTGCCTCCAAAGCTGCGCACTACGATCCAGTCACTCCGCGGCTGCTCCTGGCCGTGCGCAAGCGCAGCCGGAAATTTCCAAACTGCAACCGGCTCTTCCTGAACATGATGCCTTCTTAAGCCCAATGGATGCTTGATTATACCTCTGTCCGTGCTTGATGATACGTCTCTGAATCCCTGCAGAAAGCGGTTTCTGCTGATGCCGGAACGAGAGGCTCGCAGCGCTATCATCGTATTTTCAGGATGTGACGAAGATGCTGTGTCGTGTTCCGCTTTCCGCAGTTTGTCACACAGGCGATGTGTCCTGGTGAGCGGTTGCCGGGAGTCATAATTGAATTCAATGCATCAGCCGCGGCGCTTGTCCGATCCTGCGCAAGCAACCATCTGGGGCTGCCGCCGAAAGCAGAATACTCAAGGGGAGGGTTCATGTCTGTTACTTTCTTTTGTCCATTTCATCGTGCAACCGGCACGCCTTCTTGTCCGGCGCGGTTTGCGGGCCGTTCCGGCAGGAATCAGCAACGCGGTGCGCTGCCGGTGGCCGTTATTCAGGCCCTAATTTTATTAGGGATTTTCATCGTGACTGCGGGAACGCTTGCCGCGCAGGATGCGGCAACCACCGCCCATGCGGGCCAGGTTGATCCGCTCATTGGCACAGGCTTTGGACCGGGCGGGGGGCAGAATCTTTTTCCGGGCCCCGTGACGCCTTTCGGCATGGTCCAGCTCAGTCCCGACACGGAAGACCGCGGATACGGTTACCACTACACCCAGCAAGAGATCAAGGGTTTCAGCATGACGCATATGAGCGGCGTCGGCTGCGCGAATGAGGGCGACGTCTTCTTTACCGCGACTACCGGCCCGGTTCTTCCCGCGGAAGCTGACTTTCAGTCCGCGTACTCGCATCGCTACGAATCCGCCTCGGCCGGCTACTACCAGGTGCGCCTGTTGCAGTGGGACATCAATGCCGAGCTGACCGCGACCGACCGCACCGGCATGGCGCGCTTTACCTTCCCCGCGGGCAAGGCGGCGAACATCCTTGTGCCGATCAGCCACACGCTGGATCAGTCTGTCACCGCCAGTGTGGAGGTGGTTGGCGACCATGAGATCGTGGGCTACGTTGAAAACCACATCTTCTGTGGCAAGCGCTCCACCTACAAGGTCTATTTCGTGATGAGCTTCAACCACCCGTTCACGACTGTCGGATCCTGGACCGGAGCGCGCTCCGGCCGCACTGCCAAGGTGACCGCCGGCAGCCACTCCGTGAAGCAGACACAGGCCGGTGAGTGGGTCGGCGAATATCTCACATGGCCGGCCGCGGCGCACGCGCAGACCATTACCGCGCAGATTGGCATCTCCTATGTCGACCAGGCGGGCGCGGAGAACAACCTGAAAGCCGAGGCGGCGGGCAAGAGCTTTGACCAGATTCACAGCGCTGCTGTAGCCGCGTGGAACAAGGCCCTCAGCGCCATCGACGTCTCTGGCGGCAGCGCCGCGCGCGAACGCGTCTTTTACACCGCGCTCTACCACAGCCTGATGATGCCGAGCATCATCAACGACGCAGATGGCCGCTATCTCGGCTTCGACGATCAGATTCACAATGTCGCCGCCGGCCACCTGATTTACGCCAATTACTCCGGCTGGGACATCTACCGCAGCCAGATGCCGCTGGTGGCGCTGCTGGAGCCGAGGCGCATGGAAGACATGGCGCAGTCCGCCGTGCTCATGTACCAGCAGGGCGGCTGGATCGGCCGCTGGCCGCAGATCAACCGCTATACCAACGTGATGGCGGGCAGCCCGCTCACCGTCATCCTGTGCACCGCATGGCTCGATGGCCTGCACGGCTTCGACATCAACACCGCATGGAAGGGCATGCTCGAGGATGCGACGGAAGCTCCGCCCGCCGGGCATCCCTACGTGGGCGAGCAAGGAATAAAGTGGATCAACACCCTCCATTACGTTCCTGACGACAAGGTTGCCTATGGCTCCGTCTCGCAGCTTCAGGAGGACGCCATCGCCTGGGCCTCGCTCTACCGGCTGGCTGTGGCGCTCAATAAGTCAGATGAGGCAAAGACGCTCTACGATCGCGCTCTCTACTACCGCAATCTCTTCAACTCCGACGATAAGTATTTCCGGCCGCGCAATGCCGACGGCTCGTGGATACCCGACTTTCAGCCCATCCAGGACGGGCACGGCTTTATCGAAGGTACCGGTTGGCACTATCAATGGCTGGCTCCGTCAGACATGGCCTGGCTGGTCAAAGCCGTCGGGCCGTCGCTCTTCAACCAGCGGCTCACCGAGTTCTTCAACTACAAGGTGCCTGCGTGGTATGGGCAATACTACAACCCCTACAACGAAACCGATCTCGAAGCGCCCTTCGAGTTCAACTTCTCCGGCGAGCCTTGGCAGACCCAGCGCGTGGTGCGCCGCGTGCTCAAAGAAAACTACACCGACAAGTACGACGGCATTCCCGGCAACGACGATGCCGGCGAAATGTCCTCCTGGGCGGTGATGAGCATGATGGGCATCTACTCAATTGATCCGGCCAGCCTCGCTTATGAGCTGGTCAGCCCGGAATTCTCGAGGGTCGTCGTCCATCTGCGCGCTCCTTACAAGGGCAAGACCTTCACCATCGAGACCTC
>JAJZNH010001022.1 GCA_021811745.1 Acidobacteriota bacterium | reverse complement strand
CGCTTTCCGCCAGCCCGGCACGCTGGCCACGCCACTCGGCCCGGTCGAGGTGGATCACTCCTGCCTGCTGATGGTCAGCCCGGCCGCGGGCGGCGGCTGGAAGGTCTCGGCATCGAACCCTGAGAATCAGCCACTCACGCTGCACGTGAGTCTGAAAGGGAAGAGCTTCACCATGGAGCTTCCCATGGGCGAAATGGCTGGTTCGACGAAGACTGCGGTTTATCGCTGACCTTGCACTGGCTCGGCTGTCGGCGCAGAGCGATACTCAAATGCACGCCCTGCGCCGGCTGATCCAGCCCGCCGTTTGCATTGCGGCAGCAATGGCCACGCATGTCGCGGCCGTCACCACAAACGGCAGGTGCTGCTTTTCGATCTTCTGGTAAGCGAAGGCATGGACCGCCGTCAGCGCGAAGATGGCGTAGTTCCAGCGCTGGAGCTGCTTCCAGCGCGGCGTGCCCAGCGCGCGCAAGGCGAGGTCGCTGGAGGTGGCCAGCAGCGCAGCGAGCACCAGCACAGCCGCCGCGCCGGTGTAATTCGCCAGCCCGAAGAGGTCGTGGCGCAGAGGGAAGTGGTGGTGATGCTCCCACGGGCCGTAGACGTAATAGAGCCAGGGCCGCCCGCGCAGATGAACGCACTGGCCGATGACGGAGTGCAGCACGCCCACGATGCCCGCCCAGATGCCCACGTCCCGGCGCAGGTCGCTCGACACCGGATTCTGCCGGCGGCGCAGCACATTCCACGGGCCCAGGAGCAGTGTGGCGGCCAGTAGCGCCAGCGCCGGGTAAGCCGTGGCGAAACTGGCCTTCATCACCGTGTCCTTGTAGGGCCGCGTGAGGTAGAGCGCGGCGACGGCAGCGGTGGTGAGAGCAAAAAGCGGCAGATGATGCCTGAGCAGCCGCAAGCGCAGGCGCCTTTGCTGGATTTGTGAAGTTGCGGTTGCAGGACTCAATTGGATGCTCGGTCACGAAATTGGGCGATGGTCTGGCTCACATAGAAGGATACTGCCCGGAGCCAAAAGCGGCGAGGGCGCGGTTACTGCACGGTGGTTGTGATCACTTCCAGAGAGTAGGATTCGTAATTGGTCAGGTAGAGAGTGGAATCGTCCGAGCCGGCCCAGATTTCGCGAGGGAACAATCCTGTTTGTGTGGTTTGCACAACGCTGGCCGACGCAGGCACGGCTACATCGAGGATGGTCGCATTCTCGGTACCGGTCCCGAAGCGGTTTGAGTTGGCCACCGCAAGAAGCTGGTCCTTGTGGAAGAGGTGCAGGCCCACGGGCGCTGTACCGCCGGTGTCCGCGTATCCCAGGAGCGCATTGCCGGCATTGAGTTCGAGCATTCCGGTGCTGAACGCGAGTACACGATTGTCGCTGCGGGCGGTCACCCAGAGCGTGGAACCGTCGGCAGTCTCCGCCATGCGCACGGGTGAGCAGCCGGCGTCGACCGTGGCCAGGATCGCCGATGCCCCCGGCGCGCTCTCTGCCTTGGCCACGTCGATCACAGTGAGCACGCCGTTCAGTTGCGGAGTGCTCGACGCCTGGACGCAGTCTGATTTCGACAGCACCGGATTGCCGCTTCCGGCGCCCACCGTGCTTGATGCGGCTATCTCGCTCGTCACGTAGAGCCGCTTCCCATCGGGCGAAAGCATCATTCCGGCGATGGCATTGCCGTTGGTAGCGATCTGGCCGAGCAGCTTGCTTCCAGACGATACGTTGCCATTGGCGTCGTACGCGAGCTGGACCACTCCAATGTTGCCCCGGGTCACGGCGTTCGTTACCACGCCATACTCATTTGAGACAAAGGCGTATTTTCCGTCGGGCGTGATTGCGACGCCGAGCGATCCCTGATCGGGAGTAGCGGGGCCCTGGCTTACCACGAATCCAGCGGCCGAGCACGTCTGCAGCGCGGCCACGTTGAAGAAGGCCGCACCGTAGGCTCCGATGCCGGCGGCCAGCTCCATTTGATTGGGCAAAAGGCTCAGGTCCGCAACCGATGAGCCGTCCCCGGTGGGCAGCGGGTTGACGCAACCGGGC
Organism: Acidobacteriota bacterium; assembly: GCA_021811745.1. The sequence goes on along the minus strand of JAJZNH010001022.1, from coordinate 2,153 downwards.
GTGAGCCCGCCGCCGCTAGGCGTGAATACCTGGATGCCGGCGGACGCGCCTGAAACCGAGACAAAGACAGTTCCCGTGCTTGTCGTGATCGCCTGGAATGGCGGCCCTGCCGTGGGATAGGTGACGTAGGAGGTTGTGACGGACGGGACTCCGCGCAGGGCCGTGACTGTAACCGAAGCGGTTCCGGAGGCCTTGTTGTAGGCGCCAGCGCTGGCTGCATCGGGCGCATAGTTCGCCGTCAGCGTGTCACTGCCCGCGGCCAGCAGCGCCGCGGGAACGCTGATGAGGCGTACTCGCCGCTGCTCAGTGTTACCGAACCGGTGGGCGTGGAACCGCCGCCGCTTACGGTGACGGCCACGGAAAGCGGCTGGCCGGCCCCCACGCTCGACGACGCGGGCTTCACGCTCACTGACGGCGTGACCAGCTGATTAGACGGCCCGGTGGAAGAGCCCGGCGAAGAACCGCCGCCGCAACCTGTCAGGACTGCGGCAGCACACACAGTTTGGACGATCAACAGGAGCTTGGGCAGACGCCGGATCGACATCGAAAGACTCCCTACGGGAGTTGAAAATTTGATTGTCACAACAGTATGCATCGAATGACCGGTTTGCGAAATTGAATTCATACTGCATCTCATAGGGAGATCGAGGACGAAGTCATTTTTGTTTGGACGGCTTCAGGTGATTCTTGAGCGCCGCGCGCCATTCGCTGACGATGCGCTGATCCCTCTGAAGAAACGCCAATCGCATCACCAATCAAAACCAAGGTAGCGCATAACACGATTTCCTCCTTTACTGTCCCGGCGCCGGGCGCCAACGCTGCCGCTGCTACTTGGACGTGACCATCACAGGGACTTCGATCGACCCGACATGGCCGGCAACCAGGTCCTGGACCGCGACCCGCAGATAGTCCTGTCCCGGCGGCAGATCGAGCGTCAGGCGCGCGTTGACGCTCGTGGTCTTGGCGCTATCATATTGCTCGGGCTTGATGTTGATGAGGTATCTCTTCTCCTCATAATTTATGCAATCTCCCGCTGCGTCATAGGCCACCAGCACGAACTGCAACAGTGACTGATGGACGCCATTCGTCAGCTGATGAAAGCCGAGGCCACCTGCGTCGAGTGCCAGTTCGGCGACGTAGAGATGCGGGTGCTTTAGTTTGGCCGCCATTTCTCCGGCCGGCGCATCCGGGAATTTGAGATCGCTGAAGGATGGGTCGGTTGCGGGCAAGATCTGCGCCACGAATTGCACCTGTGTGGAATCAGGAGTGCCATGCAGCACCGCTTCCTTCATCAGGCTGGGTGCGCCTGGATTGTGAGCGGAAGGTTTGTCGGCCGGATCAGCATAATACCCCGCCGGTAGGAGAGATTGTATTTGGCGTGATCCAGGCGCACTTTAATCTTGTGGAAGCGACCATCGAAGTTTGTCTCGGCGGGAACATAGCCGATGGTGTAGTAGCTGGAACCATTGTCGATGGCGCTGGCCACCGCCTCCTTCAGGCCGTTGCTGTCGTAAAATGCCTTTCCGCCGGTCTCCTCGGCCATCTCGCGCATGGCGCCGTGCTCCTGTAGAGTCTGGTTCAGAAACCGGGTATTCGCATTCGCAATCATGGCCCCGTTCGAGCGCATAATGATGCCACGACGCCCTGGCCCAAGGGCGGCGCGATTCCTCGAAGGAATAAAGTTGCCATTCATTGCGGGCAGAGTCATCAGCCCACGCGCATCCACCGGGTAAACAGCTACTCTTGCTGCCGAGAGCAGGTCGCTTGTTTTCTGTATTTCATCGGCGTAAAGACGCAAATTGCGAAATGGGCTCTCTTGCGTCTCGTCGGGGTTTAAGGCCAGCGGGAATGACCCGGAGAACCAGATCAGATTCTTGCGTCCCGGAATTACGCTCAAGTAGCGTGCCAGTTCATCCATCGCCTGGAGCGTCATGCGCACGCGCAAGTCGGTCTGAAAGGTTTCCACATCGGTCTCGAATTGTTCCAGCGCGCCGATCGCGTCCGCGGTCGCGTCAGAGGAGCCGGAGGCCGCCATGCCCTCGGCCAGCGCGCCAACGGAGGAATCAGTAAGCGCGCCGTTCTGCGGGTCAAGAACTACTGACTGTTGCGGGTTTGCCTTGCGGCTCTCAAGGATCTTCGCCAGCGATGGCACG